>DOZQ01000079.1:0-2709 GCA_003517915.1 Oscillospiraceae bacterium
CACGGGAGATTATACAGTGCCTCTTTAAGCGTCATCTGGTCATGAATCTGATCTTCTTTCAATTGATTTTGGATATATTCCGCAATCTTTTTCGCATTTTTACCTGCGGTGTCTACATAATATCCCCTGCACCAGAAGCTTCGATTCCCATACTTGTACTTGAGATTCCCATGTCTTTCGTGGATCATCAAGCTACTTTTGCCTTTCAGAAATCCTACAAAACTCGATACACTCGTTTTTGGAGGTATCTCCACCAGCATATGAATATGGTCAGGGCACACTTCTGCCTCTACTATTTTTACTTCTTTCCATTCACAGAGTTCTCGCAATATTTTCCCTATTTCTACTTTCATCTCCCCGTAAAATATCTTCCTGCGATATTTTGGGGCGAAAACTATATGGTACTTGCAATTCCATTTCGTATGAGCTAGACTGTTGGTGTCATTCATTTCGAATGTCCTCCTTTTGATGTCCCTTGCAGTTGCCAGACCGCAAGTTTATTTTACATCAAAAGGATTTCTTTTTTCATATTCATCGCTAAAGCTTTTTAGAACCTCCGGCACAGCCGGAGGTTTTCATATACAAAGAAATAGCGAGCAGGCTTATAACCTGCTCGCTATTTCTACCGCCAGCACGATACCGTACGGAAAGACGATAATTGTCTCTCCAAGGGTTCGACCAGCGATACTTTTGGTGGAGGCGAGGAGAGTCGAACTCCTGTCCGAAAATCCATCCATATAAGCTTCTCCGAGTGCAGTCGTTTGTTTAAAAAATTCCCGGGAAAAGCATCAAACGACAAACGCCATGTCCCGGTATCTTTTTTAGTTCATGATCATCTCAAAAAGAAAAACAAATGATGCACGTTCACCGCTAAATAACGCCCTCACCGAATCGCGGTAATTCCGGATCGGACGGCTGCCAGTTAATTAAGCAGCAACTGCCATCCTATTATAGTTGACAGAATTGTTTTCTTTTGCATTTATAACAGATGCGGCTTTGTTAAAGCGGTTCCGCACCGCTACTCGCTGCTCATACTTCAAAATCCCCGTCGAAACCTTTACGCCCCCATTTATATTATGGGATTATCGCTTACAGGGTTTATCGTCCTCTTATTGACCCCTTTCCTTTAAACTGCGATCCATATCTCTTTTGGCGGTTTTCGCAGCCATATCCGCTCTTTTGTCATAAAGCTTTTTGCCTTTGCATAGTCCTACCGAGAGCTTGACCAATGATCCCTTCAAATAAACCGACAAAGGAATAACCGTAAGTCCCTCTTGCTTGCTTTTGCCGTAAAGACGCAGTATCTCTTTTTTATGCATAAGCAGTCTTCTCACCCGATAAGGGTCCCGGTTAAAGATATTCCCCTGCTCATAAGGACTGATATGCATCCCGTTAATATATAACTCTCCGCTTTTTATCTGGCACCATGATTCTTTAAGATTAAGCGCACCCTGTCTAATGGATTTTACCTCTGTACCGGTCAATTCAATCCCGGCCTCAAAGCTTTCAAGCACAAAATATTCATGGCGCGCCTTTTTATTCTGCGCAATCATTTTCACACTGTCTTTTGACACCAGCATCACTTCCTTTGCACAGACAGGATATTGATTTTATATGATTTCTGTCTTTTTGTCAAGCCGAATCGGTCGAAAATTCTTACAGGATTTCACTGCGTCCTTCAAGCGCGCGTGACAGGGTAACCTCGTCGGCATATTCCAAATCTCCGCCGACCGGTATGCCGTAGGCCAAACGTGTGACTTTTATCCCCAGCGGCTTAATAAGCCTTGAGAGATACATCGCGGTGGCTTCCCCTTCCACTGTGGGATTTGTCGCCATAATTATCTCTTTCACCGGCTGTTTGCCGATACGCCCGAGCAATTCCCCTATTTTCAGCTGCTCTGAGCCTATTCCGTCCAGCGGAGAAATCGCCCCGTGCAGCACATGATAAAGCCCGGAATATTCCCTCGTGCGCTCAAACGCGAGCACGTCTCTGGGATCCTCCACCACGCAGATTTCCTCTTTGTTTCTGCCTTCGTCGGCACACACCGAACAGATTTCCTCATCGGTCAGGTTCTGGCAAACCGCGCAGTAACGCACCTTATCCCGCGCCTCAAGAATAGCGCCGGCGAATTCCTCCGCCTGCTCCTTAGGCAAATCCAGCATATAAAAGGCAAGTCGCTGCGCCGATTTTTTACCCACGCCGGGCAGCTTTTCAAACTGTTCAATCAGTCTGGAAAGCGACGGTACATAATAAGCCATTATTAAAACATTCCACCCATTCCCGGTATGTTCAGTCCACCCGAGATTTTCTCCATTTCCTGCGCCGATGTCTCGCCGATTACGCGGCTCACATCGTTGACCGCGGCCTTGATCAGATCCTGCAAAAAGTCAATATCCTCCGGGTCGACGACCTCGGGCTTTATAACAATGGATTTAATCTCGTGCTTGCCGTTCGCGGTCACCTCAACCATACCTCCGCCCGAAGACGCCGTATAGTCCATTTCGTCAAGCTCGGCCTGCTTTTCCTGCATTTGATCCTGTATTTTTTGGGCCTTGCGGATCATATCATTCATGTTTCCGCCGCCACCGCCGCCATATCCTTTTGGCAATCTGGCTTTCATCAGACATTCCTCCGTTTTACGCCGCTTAGGCGTTTATTTATCTATAGTTGATCAACTCACCGGATATCCGGCGTTTTTCATCCTCTCG
>DOZQ01000079.1:2726-4297 GCA_003517915.1 Oscillospiraceae bacterium
CCCAGTCTAAACTGTTTTCCGGTAACCGCCATGACCGCGTCGCGTATGTCGTCGCGGTGCCGGAAATCGCCCTTTACCAAATCCCTGAACTGCTCGGTCTTCGCGTCTATAAGCAAAAGCCCGTCTCTGACATAGGCGATAGAATCCTGCAAAACCGCGTATATAAGCCGGTTTTTCGGCCTAAGCCTCTCAAGCACTTCCGGCCAGCTCGCAAGAACCGTTTCCCCCTCGGCAGGTTGCGCCGACGGTAATTCTTTTTGTTCAGCCGGCCTCCGAGCTTTCAGAGTAATCGGCTCGGGCTGCTCTGATTTCGGTTCGTCGTCGGCAGGCGGCGCGTCGGCATCCTCCCACGGGGGTGGATCGTCGTCAGCGTTCACAGGGGGTTTTTCCTTTTGCTCCGCCGGATATGAATTCCGTGCGTTTTCGCCGGTTTTTTCAGCCTTTACCGCCACGGATTTCGGCGCGGATTCAGTCAGCCGCATACCGTGCAGCTTCTGTTCAAGCGCCGCCACACGAACGCAAAGCCCATCGGCTCCGGTATCCGTTTCGGGAGAGCACAAGCTGAGCAGCGCCATTTCCAGCAAGACCCGGCGCACCGAACTGCGCTTCATCCGGTTCAGGCAGTCCTCAAGCACCCGCATTGCCGACAAAATCGCCGGCATGGTATATTCCCCGGCCTGCTCCTTTAAGCGCAGGTATTCGTCTTCCGAGGCATTTATAACAGTTTCATCCCCCGGCACGGCACACACGAGCATTAAATCCCGATAAAAGGCAATCAGTTCCTCGCACAGCCTCTCCATATCGCAGGAGGCGGCATAGAGCGTCTCCACCTGTTTCATGACCCTTCCGCCGTCCCCTGTCCGTATCGACTCGGAAATCGCGGCCAGATAACTCCTGTCCGCAAGCCCGGCCGCAGCGGCTACGGCTCTCTCGTCAATAATTTCGGCCCTGCCCGCGCATATATCCAAAAGCGAAAGCGCGTCCCGCATTCCGCCGTCCGCTATCCTGCCTATCATGGCCGCCGCCGATGGCTTTAGCTCAAAGCCTTCTTTTTCAGCGACAAAAAGCAACCGATTTTTTATATCCTCCACCGAAATCCGGTGGAAGTCGAACCGCTGACAGCGTGAGATTATGGTCGCCGGCAGCTTGTGAACCTCTGTGGTCGCCAAAATAAAAATCCCGTGGGCAGGCGGTTCTTCAAGCGTTTTAAGCAACGCGTTAAACGCGCCGGCCGAAAGCATGTGCACCTCATCGATGATATATACCCTGTATTTAAGCTTGGCCGGAAGATAATGGATGTTTTCTCTTATGTCCCGGATATTTTCCACGCCGTTGTTGCTGGCCGCGTCAATCTCAATCACGTCCAGATTGCCCGCGTCTATATCCACGCAGTTTTCACACTCCCCGCAGGGATTGCCGTTTTTAGGATTAAGGCAGTTGACCGCTTTGGCCAAAATCTTGGCGCAGGTGGTTTTACCTGTGCCGCGCGACCCGGTAAAAAGATAGGCGTGGGATATTCGTCCCGCCTCCAGCCCGTTTTGCAGCGTAAGCGTCACATGCGGCTGGCCATA
>DOZQ01000079.1:4306-4575 GCA_003517915.1 Oscillospiraceae bacterium
TCCCGCACACCCTTTCGGCTATATCTTCTGTTATCAATATATCAAAAAGCAGGGCCGCACTCTTTGTGCGGAGCATATACCCGGGCATGCGGACGCGCAGGCTGATCTGCGGCGCACAGGACAGTCCGCTTAATGCTGCTCGGTTCCCCGCCTGACATGGTTCACAGCGCCCCGTCGCACAGGGCCCATGCGTACGCATGCCCGGATATATGCATTTCCCCTGCCTTTTTGCTATATACTTGAACTACTTCAAAACCGAGGCGGTTTTG
>DOZQ01000079.1:4647-6769 GCA_003517915.1 Oscillospiraceae bacterium
GTTTTCAAGTGGTTTGGCTATATCTATCTCTAGACCGACTATATTATAAACGATTCGCTCCGGGATTACAAGCGTGTTATTTCAAAATCCCGCTCTGGATTTTTGCGGCGGTCACGGTATTCTGCATAAGCATCGCCCTCGTCATCGGCCCGACTCCGCCAGGCACCGGCGTTATCGCCCCCGCTACCTTCTCGGCCGCCTCAAAGTCGACGTCGCCGCACAACTTGCCGTCCAGCCGGTTCATCCCTACGTCGATGACCGTCGCCCCAGGCTTTATCATATCCGCCGTTATAAATTTGGCGCGTCCTATAGCCGCTATGAGAATATCCGCCCGGCGGGTCACCTCGGCAAGGCTTTTTGTTTTGGAATGACAGATAGTAACCGTACCGTCGGCCTGCATAAGCAGCATCGCCATCGGCTTGCCCACAATATTCGACCGCCCTATAACCACGCAGTCCTTGCCGGCGATTTCAGTTCCCGACTCTTTTAAAAGCTCCATCACCCCGGCGGGAGTGCAGGGCAAAAACTGATAGTCGCCCAGCATGATCTTGCCGACGTTTGAGGGATGAAACGCGTCGACGTCCTTATTCGGCGCTATGGCGGAAATAACCTCGTCGGCGGCAAGCCCCTTCGGCAGCGGCAACTGACAGAGTATGCCGCTTATGTCGTCGCGGTTGTTCAGGCTTTCCACAAGCGCCAAAAGCCGGTTCAGGTCGGTATCCGCAGGGAGTGCGTGCTCCTCGGAGTAAATGCCGACCTCGGCGCAGTCTTTTTTCTTGTTGTTTACATACACTCTTGACGCCGGGTCGTCCCCGACGATAATTACAGCCAGCCCTGGGATAATCCCGCGCTGCCTAAGCTTCTCCACCTCTGCCGCCGCCTGCGTTTTTATTCGCAGGGCAACCGCCTTGCCGTCAATCAGCCGCGCCATTATTCACCGTCCTCCCCGTTTTCATCCTCCGGGATTTCCGGCAGGTCGGACAATGAGACGTCTATCTCGTCCCCGGCCCGCGGAGCTTCTTCCCTAATATCCTCTGAGGAAGTATCCAAAACCTCGTCCTCCAGAGTATCCTCTCCCTCATCATACGTTCTCGCGCCGCCCGCGTTCATACCGTCAGCGACATCCTGAAATACAGGCTTATATTCCGGGGCACGCGACCCTTGCATTTTTCTGCGCTTCATAATGAGCAGCGCCACAGACGCGGCGCAGACAATTCCCGAAAGCACAACCGATACCGGCACCGGGCCGATTTTAAGCTGGTCGGTCCTCAGCATCTCGATAAAGAAGCGTCCGAAGCCGTACCACGCAAGGTACATGAGGAATATCTCACCCTTAAATTTGCGCTTTTTAGAATAGAAATGCAGCAGCGCAAACCCGGCGGCGCACCAGATGAACTCATATAAAAAGCAGGGATGCGCCATAACCCCGGCTCCAAGCTCCATAGCTATGGGTTCGCTGGTCATTCCGAAAAAGTCGCTTCCTGTAGCTGTGCCGAAAGCCTCCTGATTGAAAAAGTTTCCCCAGCGGCCGATGGCCTGCGCCATCAAAAAGCCTATTGACGCCATATCAAACAGCGACAGAAAATCCACCTTACGCCAGCGGCAGGTGAAATAAGCCGCTATAAACGCGCCGATTATCCCGCCGTAAATCGCCAATCCTCCGTTGCGTATGCCTATGATGTCCGCAAAGCTTGAGGAAGCTACCCCGTCAAACAAAATATAATAAAGCCTCGCGACAATCACCGCCGCCGGAACCGACACCAAAATGACGTCGATCATGCGGTCAGTGTTGATTTTAAAGGATTTAGCCCGCCTGAAAGCATAAATCATCGCAAGCAAAAATCCCAGGGAAATAAGTATACCGTACCAGTAGACACTCCAGCCGTCGCCTATGGGCAGTGTAAACGCCACCGGTTTGAGCGGGAATTCCAGCCCAAAAAAGGTCACATGAAAAACCGTTTCGTTAGTCATTAAAACATCCCTCCATTATTTCATCTTCCTTGCTTACCTAACGGGAAACAATGATTAAAATCGACTTTTGCAGGGGCGCACTGTGTGCGCCCGCGATCAACTTTGAATCGCCCCTACACAAGTTTATTTAATCAGCACATACTCAACGGGA
>DOZQ01000087.1 GCA_003517915.1 Oscillospiraceae bacterium
ACGCCGCATTCATCCAGACGTTTTTTATAAAAAGGAACATTGTTATAGCAGTAGCCGACAATATATTTCAGCCGCTCAAGCTGAAGCTCCTCTAGCTTTTTACGGCTCATGGTCTCAATTTCTTTATTCCAAATCAAAGCCCGCACCTCTTTATATGTAATTTGAGTGTATTATCTACGTATGATTTTACATTCTACCACAAAAAGCGGCCTGTTTTCAACAAATTTTCGGTTGTTTGCATGTCAAATCCACAAAAAAATATTGGATGAAAGTAAAAAAAGACACCGGGGACGACAGTCTCCGATGTCTTTTAGCAATTAAACGATAAATAAACCGGGATTTGTAGGGGCGCACAAAGTTCACCCCTACATGTTTTTTTGTTGACCTGAGCAAAATTATTCTCCGAAATAGCGGTTTAAAAGTCCGAGGAAGCCGCAGCCGTGGCGCGCTTCATCCTTGCACATCTCATGCACCGTGTCATGTATGGCATCGTAGCCCAGTTCCTTCGCGCGCGTCGCTATCTGCTTTTTGCCTATGGTCGCGCCGTATTCCGCCTCTACCCGCATTTTCAGGTTGGTTTTGGTGTCGGCGGTAAGTACCTCGCCCAAAAGCTCGGCAAACTTCGCGGCGTGCTCCGCCTCTTCAAACGCGTAACGCTTGTAAGCTTCGGCAATTTCAGGATATCCCTCTCTGTCCGCCTGACGGGACATCGCAAGATACATGCCCGCCTCGGCGCATTCGCCCGCGAAATGCTCACGCAGCCCCTGCAAAACCTCGGGATCGGCATCCTTGGCCACGCCTACACGGTGCTCGTCCGCCCAGGCGTATCCGGCGGCCTGTTCGGTAAATTTAGATGCCGGAGCGCCGCAAACGGGACATTTTTCGGGCGGCGCGTCCCCTTCATGGACATAACCGCACACGGTGCAAATAAATTTTTTCATATTGGATTTGCTCCTTTCGATTCGTAATGATAGGCAAGTACTGACTTCATGGTGCTTTGCAGGGACAGATATTGTATCCGCCCACGCACGCTAAGCGGCTGATTCTACAAAGCTTACGCCGGGCTTGCTTCGCTGCGGGCATTTTTGCCGCATGCCGGGCAAGAACCGTAAAATACCAGATAGTGGCCGCGGATATCATAATCTGTAAGGCCGAGATGACAATCAAGCTTTTCGACCACGGGAACGTTTAAATCTTGAAATGAACAACATTTCTCGCAGTAAAAATGATAATGCGGCTCCGGATTGCCGTCAAAATGATCAGAGCCCTCTTTCGCCTTTAGGGTGAGAATTTCTCCCTCTTCGTCCAGCTGTGAAAGATTGCGGTAAACGGTTCCAAGGCTGATGTTCGGTATGTACTCCCTGACCATGTCGTAAATGCGTGTAGCTGTCGGGTGAGTCTTCACCGAACGCAGCGTTTGCAGAATCATTTCTCGCTGCCTTGAGTATTTTTTCATTTTTAAGATAGAAGCTCCTTTCAGGAAAGCGATAAGCCATACAGGTCAATATCGATATCGATTACTATTATTATAATTGGCTTGGTTATGTTTGTCAAGAAAAAATGCAAAAAAACCAAAAAAATTTCAAAACCAGTCAATTATAACCCATGTTCATATCTTATAAGGGCATTTGTACGCGGGAATGCTATTATTTCATGGCCGACAAACATTAAAGCGGGTTTAAGGTTAAGGCGTAGAAAAATGGACACGAGATCAAACCTACATCTTTTAGCCGATTTTGCACATTTTTTATTTGTCGTCCTCGCTTTACGCCAGTAAAGCTTCATCCTACGTACAAAAAGTCCGCTAAAATTGTCTCAAAAATTTGAAAATTATTCTCGTGTCCATACCCATAGATAAATACTGATTAATTTTGTTTTTTACCGGTACAACTGAGGAAAAAACCGCTAAATATTGACTGTGCCGTTACGACAGCGGGGATTTCTTTGATTTGCGGCTTCGGCCGTAATAGTGGTAATAGCTAGAATAATATTTATTAAACGAGGTCTGATTTACATATTCGTTAAGCACGCAGCCTATGACGTCGGCGCCGCGGTGTCCCATTTCTTCAAGGGCTCTTTCGATCTCATAAACCGGCGCGACATCCTGCTTGATTACGAACAGCACCGTATCCGACAGGGTCGAAAGCACGTAAGCGTCCGCAACCAAGGCAACCGGAGGAGAATCTATGATAATAAAATCAAAATCGTGCTCAAGCTCCTCTAAAAACATGCCCATCCGCGCGGAGGAAAACAGCTCTATAGGTTTGTCCGACACGCCGCCGGAAAGGCAGACCCCGATGCCGTAGCGGGTCGCTTCTTTAACGCACTCAGTGTAATCCTGGCCGTCCTGTAAAATCCCGATAAGGCCGCCCTGATCGTTGACCGCGCGTATGCAGTTGTGCACCATTGGCTTGCGCAGGTCTGCGTCTACCACGCATACCCGCTTGCCGTTTTGGGCAAGCGCCTGAGCAAGATTGAGCGCCATGGTCGTTTTGCCCTCGGACGCGACCGCGCTGGTTATTAGTATGCGTTTTATTTTTTTGCGGGTGGCGATAGCCTCAATTTTACTGCGAATAGCCTTGCAGTTCTCAACATAGGTAAAACCTACCCGCCGGTCTGAGCGCATGGCCCTCAAGGTGGCAAGCTCCTGATTTTTTTTGCGTTCCTTGACCGCAGGCAGAACCCCCAGCATATTTATGCCGAGCCTTGCCGAAATATCTCTGGGAGAACGCACGGTATCCCGGAAAAAATCAAGAACCAACACCACTATCAGGGTAAGCGCAAAGGCGGCCAAGGTAAACACCACAGGTGTAATAACCAAGGACCAGTCGCGGTTGGCGTCGCCGGGAGGAAGGGGAACATTCAAAATAATAAGCGAATAGTTGGGATTGAGAAGCTTTACCTGATCAGGCATGACGTTAGATACCGCCGAGCACAGCTCATATGCGCGCTGTGAGCTGGAAGCCGTCACCCTGACATGCATAATACTGCTGGAGTTTTCCGCCATGGTAAGACTCAGCATGCTCCTCAGGTCGTAAGGGTCGACCTGAATTCCGGAATCTTCAATAATAGCCCCGATTACATCATCGGACAGCAGCATGTAGTGAAAGGAGGTAGCGGTGCCGCTTGCCATTGTATAGGAATTGTCTACTTCGGTCTCACGGTCATTGTTGTTATTGTTATTTTCATCGGGATTTTCATATCTGAGTATCATAATAGTGCAGCGCGCGGTGTACTGCGGCGAATAGTTGCGGTAGGCGAGACCCAGGCCAATGAGCAAAGCCACCACCGAAATAATAAGAATAAAAGGCAGCTTTCTGAAAATCAATTTTATTGTGCGTTCGATATTTTCATTGCCGGCACCGGACGCTCTGGTTCGGACATTCATCTCATTCAAGGGCGAATCCTCCCGTAAACCTGTATCTTTGCGCAAGAGTAATTTTGTGTTGCTTACAGAAACTATATTAATGTATCATACCAAAAAAAGCAAGTCTTTAGTGCAAAAAAGCAAGTCTTCAATATAATATTACACCAAAATACCATACATGGTAATTCGTGAACAAACACTATGCAGGGGAGGATTGCAGTTGCCCGAATTTTACCCCAAACGCGTTTATCTTTTAAGATTATAAAAAGAACCTATCCCGTCATACCGGGCCAGATCCCCAAGCTCTCTCTCGATTTTTAAAAGCCGGTTGTATTTAGCGACGCGGTCGGTGCGGCTCATAGATCCGGTTTTAATCTGCCCGGCGCTTACCGCAACCGCGATATCCGCGATGGTCACATCCTCGGTTTCGCCCGAACGGTGGGAAACGACGGCGGTGTAGCCCGCGCGTTTCGCGATTTCTATGGCGTCGAGCGTTTCGCTCAGGGTGCCTATCTGGTTTACCTTGATGAGAATCGAGTTGGCCGCGCCGGCTTCAATGCCTTCTTTGAGCCGTTTTGTATTGGTGACAAAAAGATCGTCCCCGACCAGCTGCACCCTAGCGCCTATGCGGTCGGTCAGCCGGCGGGTCCCTTCAAAATCGTCCTCGAACAGCCCGTCTTCAATCGAGATTATGGGATAATCCGCGCAAAGGGCGTCGTAAAAATCAATCAGCTCGTCCGCTTTCATGCTGCGGCCCTCGCCCTTTAAATCATATTTTCCGGTGGCCTCGTTGTAAAATTCCGAGGAAGCGACATCCATCGCGAGCCAGATATCCTTGCCGGGAACATATCCGGCCACCGAAACCGCTTGAATAATAACCTCCAGCGCCTGCCTGTTTGATGCAAGTCCGGGCGCGAAGCCGCCCTCATCCCCCACGGCGGTTACCAGACGCTTGTCCCGAAGAACCTTTTTAAGCGCATGGAACACCTCCGAACCCATGCGCACCGCTTCTTTAAAGCTGGGCGCACCGGCCGGCACTATCATAAACTCCTGAAAATCAATGGAATTGTCGGCGTGTGAGCCCCCGTTTAAAATATTCATCATCGGGGTGGGCAGCAGGCTTGTTCCCGCTCCGCCTATATAACGGTAAAGCGGCAGGCCGTGAAAATCCGCGGCCGCGTGCGCCGCCGCCAGAGAAACCCCCAAAATCGCGTTGGCCCCCAGTTTTTCCTTGCTGTCGCTGCCGTCCAGCCCTATGAGCATATGGTCAATGCCGCTCTGGTCGGTCACGTCGTATTTGCCGACGAGCTCCGAGGCGATAATCCCCTCGACGTTGGAGACGGCTCTGAGCACCCCCTGACCCTGATAGCGGTATTTGTCGCCGTCGCGCAGCTCGACGGCCTCGTGGTATCCGGTCGACGCGCCCGAGGGGACGATGGCGCGCCCATAGGCTCCCGATTCGGTGACTATCTCAACCTCAACCGTGGGGTTCCCCCGGGAATCAAGCACCTCTAAAGCGTTTATTTTGCTGATAACAGACATTCCTATACTCTCCTTCGTTTTATACTGCTCTAATGCTGAGTATATTATTGCCGTGTTACCGCGAAATATTTTGCTCATAACCATAAAACAATCCGCGCGGTATCTTCCGCGCGGATTGTTTTATGGTTAT
>DOZQ01000011.1:0-244 GCA_003517915.1 Oscillospiraceae bacterium
GCGCTTGATCTTCTGCGCCAATTCTACGCTGTAGTATTCGGCCATCCCTTCCAGAACCGCTTCCATCAATACACCGGAAGCATCGTCGGAGATGTTTTCACGTGCAGATAATACTTTGACGCCGTTTTTCTTCAGCTTCGCCTTGTAGGTGGCGCTGTCGTATCTGTTTCTGGCAAACCTATCGAGTTGATAGACCAGCACCGCCTGAAACTGGCGTTTAGCGCTGTCGGCAATCATGCGCTGG
>DOZQ01000011.1:321-9129 GCA_003517915.1 Oscillospiraceae bacterium
AGATTGTTCAGTTTGATTGTGCGAGCTGAATCTTGTAACGACTGCTCCCACCGCACGACCCAACCGCCTTTTTACCGAGGGTGTCGGTTTCAAGCCCATTGTCAGAGAGCCACTGCTTCATCTGTTGCACAGAGTTGGGGTTATCCAGTTCGGTGATTTCCTTCATCAGCCGGGTAAGTTCCGCTTTGGACTGTGCGTCCATTTGGATGGCGCTTTTCACGAGCGTCATATCAAGCTGAACNNACGGTCGTTTATCTCTTGGTCTTGGGCGTATTCGTTCCAGATGGAATCAGGCACGGGGAAGCGGGAAAGTTTGTCCTGAATGGACATCTCGGATTCAACGTCGCGCTTGTTGTAGGATTTGAACTGCCCCCATTTATCGGGAGCGTGTTCGGGAAGGTTGCGGGTGCGTTGACCGTTGGCGGCGGTCGGGCTGCACGGTTTGCAGAAATAGCGGATGAGTTCCTTGCCTTCAGTAAGTTTCTGTTTTTCCAAGCTGCCATCGTTCGGAGAATCTATGAGATGTATACCGGCGGNNTCGATTGACGAGAACAAACGCTATATTATCAATGAGAGTGAAGCTGCGATTGTCCGGCGAATCTATGAGATGTACACCGGCGGTTCCACCGTGGCCAACATCATCCGGTGGCTAAATGAAAATCAGATCAAGACCCGGCTCGGCAATCCGTACAACAAGAACTCATTGCGGACAATACTGATAAACCGCCGCTATCTCGGTATTTACATCTACAAGGATACCGAAATCCCCGGAGGCATCCCGCGCATCATCGATGACGAGACCTTTGCCAAGGCGCAGGAGGTCATGGCGAAAAACAAAAAAGCTCCGGCGAGAGCCAAAGCAATTGAGGATAACTATCTATTAACCACTAAACTCTACTGCGGAGAATGCGGCAAGGCGATAACGGGCGTGAGCGGCACATCACATACCGGGGCTTTTTATCAATACTACCAATGCGCGGGCGCAAGGCGCAAAAGCGGATGCAGGAAAAAGGCGGTGCGGAAAGCATACATAGAAGACAAGGTCATTGAACAAACCGTCGGCTTCCTCACGCCTGAGACCATTGATATGCTGGCACGGTCTATTAAAGAACAATGTGATAGGGAACGCAATACGGAAGACTTAAAGCGCATAGGGAAGCTCATCCGCGAAAATGAAACCGCAACAACCAATCTCATCAAAGCCCTGGAAACAGGCAAGGCGGCAGACGTCATCTCCGCACAGATTGAAAAGCGGCAAAAAGAAAAAATCGACCTCGAAGCGCAGCTTGCAATGGAGAAGATTCAGCGCCCGGCGCTCAAGTATGAGCAGGTGAAGTTCTTCTTTGAGAGGTTCACAAAAGGCGATTTAAACGACATTCACTACAGGCAATCGCTGGTGGATGTCTTTATAGGGCGTATTGAGTTGTTCAACGACCACATGATAATCTACTACAACGCGCACGACGGACAAAAAACAAACATCCCCATAGACAAATCTGAAAAGGTTTGTCTATGGGGTGGAGTGGTGGACGCTAAGGGACTTGAACCCCTGACCCTTCGCACGTCAAGCGAATGCTCTTCCAGCTGAGCTAAGCGTCCATTTTTACTTATTTTACTTACTGGAACATTATAATATATCATCCCGCCGATTTCAACATCTTTTTTGTTTTTCGGGTAATTTTATTTAATCTATGATTATGGAGCTATTGACAGGCGCGGTAAAAATCAGCTACAATAATTTTTAAAGCAATTTGATAATTATTTGTCTTTGTCGGCACTTGCGCCAGGTTTTATCAATTTGCTGTAATCAAAAATTTAAGGAGGCGCCGTATGGAACCTAAAATCATTGAAATCGCGCAGCGCATCAAGGGTTTGCGTGAAATGTCGGAAATTTCGCCCGACGAGCTTGCCGTGGCGGTGGGTATTTCCGCGGACGAATATCTTGAGTATGAAAACGGGGAAAAGGATTTTACATTTACCTTTTTATATTTATGCGCCGAAAAGCTGGGGGTGGATATCGTCGAGCTGCTTACCGGTGAAAATCCTAGGCTGTCTACATTTTCGATCACCCGCGAGGGGAGCGGACTGCCCATCAAGCGCAGGGAAGGGTTTCAGTATTTCCATCTCGCGGCTACATTTAAAGACAAGCTGTTCGAACCGTTCATGGTAAAGGCTCCCTATAAAGAGGAATTTGACCGGCAGCCTATTGCTTTGTCGCGGCACGAGGGGCAGGAGTTTGATTATGTGCTGAAGGGAAGCCTTCGCATGACAGTCGACGGGCATGAATTTTTGCTTAATGAAGGTGATTCGGTCACCTATGATTCGTCAAAGGGTCACGGCATGAACGCCGCCGGCGGCGGGGACTGCGTGTTCCTTGCCATAATATTAAAAAAACAGTAAGGGGAGGAAAGCTGTGTGTTAAATCTTCACAAACAGTATGTGGAAGAAACCTATGATCAAAACGGGATATTATCCTCTATAAAAATGCATTGCCCGGAGGATTACAATTTCGCTTATGACGTAATAGATAAGCTCGGGAGCGAAGCTCCAAGCAGACGCGCCATGCTCTGGACAAACGACAAAGGCGCCGAACGCACCTTCACTTTCGGTGATATGAGGACATATTCCGATAAAGCCGCGGGCGTTTTGGCCGTCCACGGCATAAAAAAAGGCGATAAAGTAATGCTGATATTAAAGCGGCATTATCAGTTCTGGTTCGCGATTTTAGCCTGCCACAAGCTGGGAGCGATCGCCATTCCGGCCACAAACCTGCTCACCAAAAAAGACCTTGAATACCGCTTTAATATCGCGGATATAAAGGCGGTCGTCTGCACCGCTGAGGGGAATATAACCGACCACATAAACGACGCGCAGCCGAATTCCCCGACTATGGAGCTGAAATTCACCGTAAACGGCAAAAAAGACGGTTTTTTTGATTTTGACGAGGAAATAGAGGCTCATGACGGCGGCTTTACACGTCCCGAGCTAAAAGCATCCGACCCTATGCTGCTTTATTTTACCTCCGGCACGACCGGGTACCCCAAGATGGTTATGCATGACAACACCTATACGCTCGGACATATCGCAACCGCAAAGCACTGGCACAACGTCCGGCCGGACGGGCTGCATCTGACCCTTTCCGAAACCGGCTGGGCAAAATCGGTCTGGGGCAAGCTTTACGGCCAATGGCTGATGGAGGCGGGTATATTCGTTTATGATTACAGCAAATTCGCTCCGAAAGACCTTCTGCCAATTTTCTCTAAATATAAAATCACCACCTTCTGTGCTCCTCCTACAATTTTTCGGTTTCTCATTCAGGAGGATCTTACGAAATTCGACCTTTCGGCGCTGGAATACGCTACAATCGCGGGCGAGGCGCTCAATCCCGAGGTGTTCAACCGGTTTTATGAGGCGACCGGCATAAAGCTGATGGAAGCCTTCGGGCAGACCGAAGCTACGGTAATGATTGCGAATACCGTCGGTATGGAGCCCAAACCCGGTTCTATGGGCAAGCCAAATCTGCAGTATGACATGGTGGTCGTGGACGAGGACGGCAAAGAGGTGGACGCCGGCGTTACCGGTGAGCTTTGCATCCGTGTAGAGGGCGAACCGCCCTTCGGGCTGTTTAGAGGCTACTATAAAAACGAACAGCAAACCGAGTCGGTCTGGCATGACGGCCTTTATCACACCGGCGACACCACATGGCGCGACGAGGACGGCTATTTCTGGTATGTTGGGCGCACCGACGACATAATCAAATCTTCAGGTTACCGTATTGGCCCGTTTGAGATTGAAAGCGTGCTCATGGAGCATCCCGGTGTTGTGGAATGCGCGGTCACCGGCGTGCCGGACGAGCTGAGGGGTCAGTTGGTAAAAGCGACAATTGTGCTCAAAGAAGGCTTCGGGGCGACAGACGAGCTGAAAAAAGAAATTCAGGATTATGTGAAAAAGCAGACCGCTCCCTATAAATATCCCCGCGTGATCGATTTTGTGACCGAACTGCCCAAAACCATCAGCGGCAAAATCCGCCGGGTAGAGATAAGGGGCGAGAGCAAACAGTAACCGAAAGAGGTTTTTTAATGAGTCTTTTACACGGCGACGAAAAGCAGAATCTGACCATGCTGACCGATTTCTATGAGCTTTCAATGGCGAACGGATATTTTACCGGCGGATTGAAAGACAAAACCGCTTATTTCGATATGTTTTTCCGAGGTGCGCCGGACGGCGGCGGTTTTGCCGTTATGGCGGGCATAGAGCAGGTGATAGATTATTTAAACAACCTGCATTTCACCGAAGGCGATATTGCTTATTTGAAAGCGAAAAACCTATTTGACGACGGATTTCTGGATTATCTCGCGAATTTCGACTTTGCCTGCGACGTGTGGGGCATTCCCGAGGGCATGCCGATTTTTCCGCATGAGCCGATTATCTCGGTGCGCGGCCCGGTCATTCAGGCGCAGTTTATTGAAACCATGATCTTACTGGCGGTCAACCATCAGTCACTCATCGCCACAAAGGCGAATCGTATAGTAAGGGCGGCCGGCGGCTGCTCGGTCATGGAGTTCGGCTCGAGAAGGGCGCAAGGGTATGACGGAGCGATTTACGGCGCCAGAGCCGCGTATATAGGCGGATGTGTCGGAACCGCCTGCACCATTGCCGAACGGGATTACGGTATTCCGGCACTGGGTACAATGGCGCATAGCTGGGTTCAGCTTTTTGACAGTGAGCTTGAGGCGTTTAAAGCCTTCGCGCGCGAATATCCCGGCGACTGCACGCTGCTGGTCGACACCTATAACACGCTGAAATCCGGTATACCAAACGCGATACGGGCATTTAACGAAGAGCTTGTACCGCGAGGTTTCCGGCCAAAGGGTGTGCGCATAGACAGCGGAGATATCACCTATCTTTCAATAAAGGCTCGCGAGATGCTGGACGCGGCGGGATTTTCCGACTGTAAAATCATCGCGTCAAACTCGCTGGACGAATATATCATCCGGGATATGCTGATGCAGGGCGCGAAGGCGGACGTTTTCGGGGTGGGCGAGCGCCTGATCACCGCATCCTCCGACCCGGTTTTCGGCGGGGTTTATAAGCTTGTCGGCGTTGAGGACGCGGCAGGGCACATTCAGCCGCGCATAAAGCTCAGCGAAAACGTCAGCAAGCTTACAATACCGGGCTTTAAGCAGGTCTACCGGCTTTATAACAATAAAACCGGCAAGGCCATGGCCGACCTGATAGCCCTGCGGGATGAAAGCATCGATTTTACCGCACCTTACGAGCTGTTTGACCCAGACCACACATGGAAACGCAAGACGGTTGAGAATTACACGGCAAAGCCGCTGCTTGTCCCGATTTTTGAAAAAGGGAACTGTGTCTATTCCTCCCCGAGTCTAAAGGACATAAGAAGCTTTGCCGCAGCTCAGATCGACACGCTCTGGCCGGAGATAAAACGCTTTGAAAATCCTCAAAATTATTATGTCGACCTGAGTGAGCGGCTTTGGAATGTGAGATATAATATGCTACGCAGCTATAAGGTTTAGAGGAAAACGGTGTTAGGGGCGCACACAGTGCGCCCCCCTGTAAAATCCGGGTAAATCAGCACGTCCCTAGAATTTCCTTGCGATGTTTCGTCTTTGCAGATTTAAAAGTGTGCCGCAGCGTTTTTCAATGCGGCTTAGTACCTCGTCCGCTCCTTTTCGGGCTTTCATCTCAATTTCCTCTTTATAAACCGGCACTACCGCGTAAAAATGGATTTTGCCCTGTTTTTCGACAGGCAAATTCCAGAATATACTTTGGAACATGCGGGGCGTATCCAAAATCGCCCCGCACAGCTTTGTTCCGCCGCAGTAGGGTCGCATGGGGCTGCCGTTGGGCAGCGTGTGCCCGTAGCCCAGCCAGTTCCCCGAATTAAACGGAGTCAGGGCTATTTTCTCGAGCATCGGCGCAACGAAATCCAGACGCCCGCCGGGATAAAGCTCATCTTCGACCGGGCCGTTGTTTTCAAGGCAGATAAGCAGCTCCGCCCTGCTCAGCCCCAGCGTTTCAAATTCTTTGGGTACAGGCATATCGCGGGCGCTCATGCCCATGCTGACAAGCGTGTAAAAACCGTGCCGCCTGTTTGGGAATAAAAGCAGAAAATCCATTTGCGGCATGCGCAGCACACGGTATTTGTCTCCTATATGCTCACAGCAGTGCCGGACTATGGCCTGCGCGTGACAGATCTCTTCTTTTTCCCTTTTTCCCGCTTTTCTTTGGGCAGATCCGGGTGTCCCGGTGGAAGCCTTCCACCAAAGGGTGTTCCCGGTGGTTTGGGGCTCCGGTTCTCCGACACCGAATACGGTAAATGTATTATCCTTGTCGCGCAGAAAAGCGGCGCCTCTGGACGCGTGCAGAAAGGCTTTTATATCCCTGTTATAAATGCATATCTCTTCCAGAGTGCATATTTTATAGTTTCTTAAATCCCGCATATATTCATCGGATTCCGAGCCGGTAAAAAAGCGCCAGCCGCTGTCGCCGGAAAAGTTCGGCGCTTCCCGGTACATATATCCCACAGGCCGGCTCTGCGTTACCTGCCGGCCGGCAAGGCAGAAAATATTGCCGTCCACATTGATCTCGCTCACGGTCTCCTCTCCCGGGTCATACATGTCTAATCCCTCCCACTAACAGATATATTGTATTTGACTCGGTTTCATGACCGTGTCAACTCAACAGGAAAGAAACGGAGATTTCGATTTTATGCGTAAAGAATCTTTTTCACAGGCTGTCAAGGCGACCTTGCCGGTTCTAACGGGCTATCTCGCGGCGGGCTTCGCTTTCGGGCTGATGTACAGCAAAATAGGATATGATATGGTTTTTACCGCACTGACGAGTATTTTTGTCTATGCGGGCTCGGGGCAATATCTGGCCGTAGAGCTGCTGTCGGCCGGCGCGTCGTTTGGGAGCATAGCAGTACTAACTTTTATTGTGAATTCCCGGCATATTCTTTACGGCTTTTCAATGATAGAAAAATTCAAGACAATGGGCAAGCGAAAGTGGTATATGATTTTTTCGCTCACCGACGAGACCTACGCTTTGCTCGGCACTCTTACCATACCTCCCGGGCTGGATGCAGGCACGTTTTATTTTCAGGTCGCGCTGCTAAACCAGATATATTGGGTCACGGGCGGCATGCTGGGCAATTTAATAGGCGAAACGGTGAAACTGAACTACCGCGGCGCGGAATTTGCCATGACCGCCATCTTTGTCGTTTCACTGGTCGAGCAGTGGAAAAAACGGGCTAACAGACTGCCGGTATTCATAGGGCTTGTTTGCGCCGCGGTTTCTCTTTTCTTTTTTGGCGGCGGAAATATGCTGTTCCCGGCCATGTGCGGCATTATACTCCTGCTGTTTTTATTTAAGCGCAAAATCGAGCCGGACGAACAGTCCGAATCTAAGGAGGCGGAGTAGCTTTGGATATGGTTTATTCTTTTATCGCACTGGGTGTTTTGTCCGCCGTTACGTTTTCTACAAGGCTTCTGCCTTTTTTGCTGTTTGGCGGCAAAAAAAAGCCGCCCCGCCAGATGNNCTCCCACCTGCCATAATCGCAATGCTGGTCATCTATTTTTTAAAGGACACCACGCTCACATCCTACCCTTTCGGCCTGTCGGAGGGGATTGCGGTTTTGAGCGTGGCGGGCCTGCATATCTGGAAACGCAACAGCCTTATAAGTATTTTTGGCGGAACTATTTTATATATGCTGCTGACACAATTGGTTTTCAGTTAAGGCCTGTTCAGATATCCTTTAGAGAGGACATATATAAAAATTTTATGGGGACTTGCACATTGGCGCGGGTCTTTACATATCATGAAAAAGGAATGAGATTGTTTTTCAGGAGTTTCCACACTATAAGGCGAGATAAATAAAATGATTCCGGTTAAGGACGAAAATCAAACGCACAGTCATGCGGATATCCGTTTTGACAGTGCCTTTTTCATTTTAAAACAACTTAAAACAACCGAGTTGAGGGGGATTATTTTGTTTACAGCTTTGATTGGAATTGCGCTTGCCAATTTAGCCTACTTCGTATTACATGTTTCGGGATCCTCTGGTTCTTTTCCGCGTCCTCTTACCTCCTCTGAAGAACGTGAACTGCTAATCCAATATAAAAACGGGGATTTAGACGCGCGTTCTAAACTTATTGAACATAATCTAAGGCTAGTGGCACATATAATCAAAAAATATTACTCATCCTCTAAAGATCAGGAGGATCTTATCTCCATTGGAACGGTCGGGCTTATCAAGGCCGTATCTACATTTGATACGGAAAAAGGCGCGAGGCTTGCGACTTACGCCGCGCGCTGCATTGAAAATGAAATCCTGATGTTTTTTCGTTATCAGAAAAAAAACGCCCAAGACGTATTTATCAACGACCCTATTGATACCGACAAGGACGGCAATGCCTTGACTCTTCTCGACGTCATTGCCGACGATGATTCTTTTGTAGATAATATTGATTTGAATATGAAAATTGCCCGGCTGGATGAATTTATGCGCAGGGCGCTGAGTCCTAGAGAACGGAATATAATTGAAATGCGTTACGGACTTTATGGCAGCGGAGAGCTTACGCAGCGTGAGGTAGCGAAAAAACTTGGGATTTCACGCTCGTATGTATCGGAGCTCGCTTAAAGCAAATGGGCGGCGGCCAATCAAAACTTGAAAGGCAACCACCCATTTTTTATTTGCGGATATAGACAAGCGTATGCCAGAATTACTGAGACGAGGTCTGTTTTTGACTAAGAAGTGAAATTTGCGATAATAGCGGCAAATGG
>DOZQ01000186.1 GCA_003517915.1 Oscillospiraceae bacterium
ATTCCCCGCCCCTCTGGGGCGTTCCATGAAGCCTGATACTCCGCAGGCTGGGTTGCGGGGAGTGGTTCGTTTTCTCGTGAACAATTACATATATACCGCATAGAATATAAGAAAAATGGATTTTTTGGAGGAAAACAGATGGGCAGATTATTTGGAACCGATGGCGCGAGAGGTATCGCGAATTCGGAGCTTACCTGTGAGCTAACCATGCAAATAGGCCGCGCGGCCGCGCTTGTGCTGACTAAACAGACCCACCGGCGCCCGCGGTTTTTAATAGGGATGGATACCCGCGTTTCATCCGGTATGCTGGAGGCATGTATGGTGGCGGGGCTGGCCTCGGTAGGGGCGGACAGCATTTTAGTCGGCGTCGTGCCGACCCCGGCGGTTGCCTGGCTTATCGGGCGGATGGGAGCGGATGCTGGCGTGATGATATCGGCTTCCCACAATCCCTGTGAATACAACGGTATCAAGCTGTTTGACAAAAACGGCTACAAGCTTCCGGATCAGACCGAGGAGGAAATCGAGTCGATAGTTCTGGATGGAAACAGTGAGATGCCAATACCACTAGGCGGGGATTTGGGACGCGTGACCCGTGATGAAGAGGCCTTGGAGCTGTATATAAAACATATCACGTCTACAACTGACGAACGTTTTGACGGGCTGCATATAGCGCTGGACTGCGCGAACGGTTCGGCCGCGCGCACCGCGGAAAAGCTATTCAGAGGGCTCGGCGCGGAATGTCATATGCTCTCGGATGAGCCGGACGGGGTAAACATAAATTTAAACTGCGGCTCCACTCATATGGAACATCTGATGCAGATTGTCAAGCTCAACGGCTATGACGCGGGGCTTGCGTTTGACGGGGACGCCGACCGCTGTCTGGCAGTCGACCGCCATGGCAAGCTAATCGACGGAGATCAGATAATGGCGGTTTTAGCTAAGGATTTAAAGGTGCGCGGAAAGCTTGAGCACGGTACAGTGGTGGCGACCGTAATGTCCAATATCGGCTTTTTTCATTTCGGCAGGAATAACGGCATTGCCATAGAAAAAACCGCCGTAGGCGACCGCTATGTGCTTGAGCGTATGCGTGAGGCGGGGTACAATATAGGCGGCGAGCAGTCAGGCCATATCATTTTTCTCGATCATGCTACCACAGGTGACGGCCAGCTTTCCGGCGTACAGCTACTGAGCTGTATGAAACGGCAGGATAAAGCGCTGCATGAGCTTGCGGGGGAAATGGAAAAATATCCTCAGGTGCTTGAAAACGCGGCGGTGAGCGGAAAAATCAAGACAACCTGGCAGACCGACCCTGAAATCCAGCGGGTTATTAGGGATGCGGAGCGGGTTTTGGGTGACAACGGGCGGATTTTGGTTCGCGCTTCGGGAACCGAGCCGCTGATAAGGGTTATGATAGAAGGTAAGGACCAGGCCGCGATATCTGATCTCGCGAAAGAAATCGCGGCGCTTATCAAAAGCAAGGATATTTAAGAGGTTAAAAAGGGGAGAGTGCGTATGCGGGCGGCAGCCGGCTGGCGCGATTATGAGCTTTTGGACGCCGCCGGAGGCGAGCGGCTCGAGCGCTTTGGGGAGATCATTCTTATAAGGCCCGATCCGCAGGTTTTGTGGAAAACCGAAAAGACCCATCCGCTTTGGAAAAAAGCGCACGGACATTATCTGCGCTCAAGCACCGGCGGAGGGCACTGGGAAAGCTTAAGGCCGATACCCGAAAGCTGGATGATCGAATACGGGGATTTGCGCCTGAATCTTAAACCCATGAATTTTAAGCACACCGGTGTGTTTCCGGAGCAGGCGGTTAACTGGGATTATATGTCCGAAATGATAAAAGCGCGGGGGGAATCCGTAACCGTGCTGAATTTATTCGCTTACACAGGTGCCGCGACACTGGCCTGCCTGAAAGCCGGGGCGCGGGTTACCCACGTGGACGCGTCAAAGGGAATGGTGCAGTGGGCTAAGGAAAACGCCGTGTCAAGTGGGCTTGCGGAGCGTCCTGTGAGATGGCTTGTGGACGACTGCTTTAAATTTGTTCAGCGTGAAATCCGCAGGGGCAACCGCTACGACGCGGTTGTAATGGATCCTCCCTCGTACGGCAGGGGCCCCGGCGGCGAAATATGGAAGCTCGAGGAAAGCATTTACGATTTTATCGGGCTTTCCGCGCAGCTTTTATCGGACAAGCCGCTGTTTTTTATGGTGAACTCTTATACGGCGGGATTAGCCCCGTCGGTGATGAAATATATGCTGTCGGTTTTGATAAAAATAAAACCGTCTGGTCGGGTATGGGCGGATGAAATTGGTCTTCCGGTAGGTGATACCGGGCTTGTTCTGCCCTGCGGCTCGACCGCCGCGTGGCAGGCGGAAAACGGAAAGGTAACGTAATATGGACGCTATTATAAAGCTTGAGAATGTCTTTTTCAGCTATGAGTCGGAGGAGGACGCGCTGCAAAATCCGCTGGAGCAAAAAGCCAGCCTTAGGGATATAACGCTGGAAATCGAGCGCGGCAGCTTTGTCGCCGTGCTGGGGCACAACGGCTCGGGGAAATCCACCTTGGCGAAGCTGCTCAACGGTTTTAACCATCCGCAGCAGGGGTGTGTGCTGGTAAACGGGATGGACACAAAGGAAGAAGCGCTGCAAATCAAAATCCGCCGCACGGTGGGAATGGTGTTTCAGAATCCGGATAATCAGTTGGTCGCGACCATTGTGGAGGAAGACGTCGCGTTCGGCCCCGAAAATCTGGGCATACCTCCGGCGGAAATCCGCACGCGGGTGGACGAGGCGCTGAAAGCGGTGGATATGTATGACTACCGGGAGCATGCGCCGCACAAGCTGTCGGGCGGTCAGAAGCAGCGGGTGGCGATTGCGGGGGTAATCGCGATGACACCCGAGTGCATAGTGCTCGACGAGCCCACGGCGATGCTTGATCCGAGAGGGCGCAGGGAGGTTCTGGAGACTATAAGAAAGCTCAACCGCGAGCAGAATATCACCATAATTTTGATTACGCATTATATGGACGAGGCGGCGCAGGCGGATCGCGTCATCGTGATGGACGACGGCGAGGTAGTCATGGACGGCCCGCCGGTGAAGATTTTTACCCAGGTGGAAAAANNAGTGGGGCTGGATGTGCCGCAGCCGACCGAGCTTGTGTATATGCTGAAAAAATCTGGAGTGACGCTCCCAACAGAAGTGTTGACGGTTGACGAATGTGTTGCGGCAGTTATGAAGGGCTTTAATCTTTTGGGATAAGATATAGCTGAGAGAAGTTGGATTTTATACAGGAGGCGTTTG
>DOZQ01000052.1 GCA_003517915.1 Oscillospiraceae bacterium
GAAGGCTTCTTTTGCGGTAAACATTCCCATGTCGGTGTACTGCCGTGCGGTGCTGTCATTATAATTGCCGGTGGCAAGATGAATATACCGCCGGATCCCCTCCGGCTCCCTGCGCACTACGAGCAGTATCTTGCAGTGGGTTTTAAGTCCCGCGAGACCGTAGATCACATGACAGCCGGCCTGCTCAAGCTTGAGCGCCCAGTGGATGTTGTTTTCCTCGTCGAAGCGGGCTTTAAGCTCGACGAGCACGGTGACCTGCTTGCCGTTTTCCGCCGCGCTGATAAGCGCCGCTATAATGGGGGAATTGCCGCTTACCCTGTAAAGCGTTTGCTTGATCGCCAGCACGTCGGGGTCTGCCGCCGCCTGGCGTGCAAACTCCACTACGCAGTCAAAGCTTTCGTAGGGATGGTGGACAAATCTGTCCTTTTGCCGTAGAGCCTCGAAATAATCGGTGACGCCGTAAAAATCGGCGGGAATGCAGGGAACTATGGGAGGCAGTCTGAGCTGGTGGTATTCCGGCAGCAAGCTCCATTTTGTAAACGCGGAAAGATCCAAAGGCCCGGCCGCTTCAAATATATCTTTCTTGCTTACATGCAGCATGGCGGTCAGGAATTCCAAGAGCGAACCCTCGCAGCCACGGCTTATCTCCAGCCTGACCGGCTTGCCGTGCTTGCGTTTTTTTATCGAACGCTGTATCTCCCGCAGAAGATCCTCACTTTCCTCATCGATTTCCATATCGGTGTTGCGCGTGATGCGGAAAACGCAGTGAGCCTTTATCTCATGCAGCTCAAACAGCAGGCTTAAAAAATGAATCAGAATATCCTCGAGCAAAATATAGCTCTTGCCGCCGCTGTTATCCGCGCTTGGCAGTTCTATAATGCGCGGCAGAATTGACGGCACCTGAACAATGGCGAAGCGGGGCTCAGATTTTTCTTTAAGCCGCACGGCTATATTCAGCGACCAGTTGAGCAAAAACGGAAACGGACGTCCGGGATCGACCGCCATGGGGGTTAACACCGGAAATATGAAATCCTCAAAAAGGTCTTTCGCGAAGCTCATCTGGTTATCGCTCAGTTCATCCGGATTTAGAACGCAAAGTCCCTTAGCGTCCAGCTCCGGCTTTATAACCTTGTTCCAGCATACATACTGCCTTTTTACAAACTCCTGCGTCAGCTCCCTTAGCATTTGTACTTGCTGGTGCGGCGTCAAGCCGGAATCGTCCGGCTTTTTATAGCCCGAATGGATCTGGGCGCTGAGCCCCGCTATGCGCACTGAAAAAAATTCGTCCAGATTCGATGCGGTGATGCCTAAAAATTTAAGCTTTTCCAAAACCGGGTTTTTAACTCGGAACGCCTCGTCGAGCACGCGGCTGTTAAAGCTGAGCCAGCTGACCTCACGGTTTGAAAATGGAATATGTGAACCGTTGTCAAACATATGGTAACCCCGTTTCTGTTATAGCATGTTATAGTCGACTATAATTATAATAATACTATTTATTCCCGCTAATCACAATCGTATTTTAGTATAAAAGTAAAAAATTATTCTGCAAATTGAATAGTCAAGGAGGCTATGCTATACTTAAATACAGTGATTATACATCGGTCAGTTCGAAACCATCCTGACCGGGGCGGACATTCAGATCCGCCCCAAATCAAAACTACGGGGGAATTTAATATGAAAGCGGAAACATCCAAAAGGTATGGTATTCTTTTTTTGGCGAAGGCGGCGGTTATAGCGGCCCTTTATACGGTTTTGACGCTGGGCCCCGCACCTATTTCCTACGGCGAGATGCAGCTGCGCATTTCCGAGGCGCTCACGGTTCTGCCGATGTTTACGCCGGCGGCGGTTCCGGGGCTGTTTGTCGGGTGCCTGATTTCAAACGGCGTCGGTATTCTCATGGGAGTGAACGCCCTGGGCGTTTTGGATCTGGCGGTGGGCTCGTCCGCGACATTGCTCGCGGCAATTTGTACTTATTTTTTACGGAACGCGAAGGTATTTAAGCTTCCGGCTTTTGCTTTTTTGCCGCCGGTTGTGTTTAACGCGGTGTTTGTTGGATGGGAGCTCCATTATGTTTTCGGTACGCCGTTTTTTGTAAACGCGCTCTGGGTGGCGGCAGGTGAGGCGGCCGCGGTCTGGGTTTTGGGCGGAGTTTTATACGCGGCGCTGCGCAAAACAAATATACTGAATAAAATAGCTTGAAATCCTTATGCTATTGAGGTAAAATACACTGTAACGGAAAAGAAACGGGGGGTGAGCCTATTGCCGCCATTTATTCCGAACAAAGGGAAAAAGCTGATAATTAAAACCGACGAGGGGTATTTTGCCAGATATCCGGTTAAAACTCACGTCGTAATGTCGGGCGACTCGCTGCCCGAGATCATGGAAACCTATTTGACCGAGCATTTGCGGCAGGACGACCGTATCTTTATAAGCGAGAAAATCGTCGCTATAAGTCAGGGCAGGGCCTTTCCGATGAATGAGATCAAGCCCTCGCGTATGGCTAAGTTTTTAACAAGATTTGTCTATAAATCCCCTTACGGCATAGGTCTCAGCATACCCGAGACAATGGAGCTCGCCATACGCGAGGTGGGACGGCTCAAGATTTTATTTGCCGCTTTTTGTTCGGCGGTTACCAAGCCGTTCGGGCTGCGCGGAGTGTTTTATAAAATCTGCGGCCCCAAGGCCCGCGCGGTCGACGG
>DOZQ01000042.1:0-2032 GCA_003517915.1 Oscillospiraceae bacterium
AGAGCGGATTGAGAAGTACGCGACCGACATAGCGACCGTGGAGAAACACTCCGCCGATAAAGACCACTCGCGGGAGGCGGCCTCCTTCCCGCCCATGACCGTGGGCGGGATTGTTTATGCGGAAAAGAAAGCTGCGGGAACCGCAATCATCGAAGCCTGCAAAGACATGAGCAGCCCCGACCCTGTGGCGCTGGGCGAGTATCGCGGTTTTCAGATGATTCTTTCCTATGACGTCCACGGCAAGGAATACCGCGTAACGCTATCCGGCGCGCTCAGTCATACAGTGGCGTTGGGTACGGACATCCACGGCAATATCACCCGGCTCGACAACCAACTGNNGGGCGCGCTTAAAGGCTGCGAGGCGCAGCTTGCGGATGTGCGTGAGCAGATGGAATCGGCCAAAGGCGAGGTAGACCGCCCATTCCCGCAGGAGCAGGAGTATTCGGAGAAATCCGCGCGGCTAAAGGAGCTTAATATCCTGCTGAATATGGATGAAAAGGATGACGGCATCTTGGATTATGCCCCCGACGAGGATGAGCCGGAGCCGCCGCCGAGGGAGGCGGGGCGGGAGCGGTAAGGGCAGGAGCGGCGCTGGAGGGAATCCAGCGCCGCCCTTATACATTTTCGCAGTTGTATAAAACCTATGGAGGGGCTTGACTAAATAGCTTATCTGCACTAAAATAAATATGGGTAGTTTGGGGAATTTTGCTGATATAGAGAGATTATGGTTATGAAGCAAAGAAAAAAACATCAGTCTTGCAAGTTGCGTTGTAAAAAGAAAGTAATATGCGAAAATCCTCTTAATGACGAGGAGCAAACCTCTTACTTGGATGAACAGCAAAAACTTGCAGACTTCATGATGGGAAACGTCAAAGAGTTTGGGAAATACTCCTTTGAATTAGAAGAAAAACGAGAGCAAAGCTTAATTAATCAATCTACGCAAATGGTTACTGCGTTCTCGGTTTTTTCTATTGCCATCTATACATTGTTGCCGGTCTTTCAAAATATACCGATCATTCCTTTCTTTAAACTTCTCTTTTGTGTAGGTATTGTGACGATATTCTTGTTAGCCAGTCTTGTGCTCGCAGTACTGGTTCAATGGCGATTTAAGTACTACACTATGAAAAATATTGAAGAATTCTATAAAAGCGTTAATGAAGAACACGAAAACTATACTACGCAGGCTCAATTCGATATACAATGGAAAGACCAGCTTAAAGATATACATCTAAGTAAATTCAAGTTAAACAACAGACGTGTGAAGTTAATTAAAGCATCAATGGTATTGTTTTTTATCGCTGTAGGTACTGTTATTTTATCGGTTATCGGAATAGCATTTATAATGATTTAATTGGGGGATTATGTGCAATGGCCGACAAACAAAAAGGTAATTCTTCTCAGAATGGCAGCAATAGGAAACAAGAAGTGAAACCTATTGTTAAAGTAAATCCTCTCACAACCATTGTTAAGCCAAAGCCTGTCGGTAAATTGCTTACGGAAAGTGCAAACCCGGATAGGGCAAAGAGGAGCAATAATGGAGAATAGTAAAATAAAAGGAAGTATTAATGGCAATACAGTTATACTAAACGGTAATGTCAAGGAGATTATTCTAAATGGTATTTCGATTGACCTATCGCCTTATTCTGGTGGAGGAGGCATTAGAATACCAAAACGTCAAAAAAAACTTCCGCATATGCCAAGCCCATTGGAATCTATAGAGCGTCCAGGAGGAATAAAAACTGCACCAGTTGCCAAGTATGAATCGAGGCGCCAACTCAGGCATTCAAAAAGTATACAGCTTAAAAAAGAATTAGGGAAATATAAGGATTAATAATATTCATTTACATAGCCGTCTGGCTCACATCGGGCGGCTTATTTATTTGCAAAGAAGCGGTTCTGTGACAAATCCATATGACAACATCCCAGCGATATTAAAGCGGCGTCCGAATTGGGTTGCGCGGGGCGGGAGCGGTAATTTATTGTACCCTTTGTATCTGCAAAAGGTAGAGGTATAATAACAGTAAAACAGTAG
>DOZQ01000042.1:2086-2542 GCA_003517915.1 Oscillospiraceae bacterium
GCCTCAATCTGCGCGAAACAGACGACGATTACGCTAAAATGTGGAATGAGACGGTCGAGATGGGAAAGCTGTTCCCTGTTATCCCACAGGTTTTGGAGGGAGATGGCGCAATCAGCCTGACAGCCGAGGAACACGCGGAGCTGCTGCGGTATATCGGTTTGGAACAGGACATGGCGAACATTGAGCGCAGACAGATTTATATTCGCGGCCACCGCGACTGTTTTTCGTATTTGAAGATGATAGGCGCGGTTTAGCAGGCCCGGTAAGCTGCTGCGGATACGGCGGGAATCGCCGCATCCACAAGGCTCAGCGAAATATTGAAGCAGGCGGGATACGAAAACGTGTCCCGCCTGTTTCCTGAGCAAAAAGATTGGAATGAACAATTAGTGAGCCTATCCTTTCGTGACGAGCCGGACGAAGAACTTGTCATGAGTATGTGAGTGTTTGCTTTCTCCA
>DOZQ01000004.1:0-23602 GCA_003517915.1 Oscillospiraceae bacterium
TACTCTGACAATCAGGGTTACCGGGGACAGGTTCTTCCTGGCCAGCGGCAATGCCATCGACATCGACGCGTTTATAGTGACGAAGTGATAAGTCAGTGAGGACTAAGATTCGGAGTCTATGATCGATATCTAAAATATATTTGTCCATAAAGGGCAGTCAGGAGGAAAACTATATAATGCGAAAAAAGTTTTTAGGAAGATGTTTGGCGATTGCGGTTGCTTGTATAATGGTATTCGCTATAATCCCCGGAGCAGCATTTAATGTCAGCGCGGCGGAGGGCACTTACCGCTATGATTTTGTGCAGTCGGATTTCGGGCATTTCGCCAACAACGACACCGCCTTGGCTTCCAGCAGTCTGCTGAGAGCCGGGACGACCGAAACGGGCGGTACATCCTATACCGCAGGCAACGCGGCGTCCTTCCGCTCAGGCGATTCGCCCAGCGGCGGCGGTGCCGTCGGTAATAACCGCGCGTTTGTTATGCGTATGCCTGTCCCGAAAACAATCGACCTCAGCCTTATCGACAAGGCGACATTGTATTTTACGGTTCAGCAGGTTCACAACGCCGCCAGCCGCCTCACCTTTTTTGAGATGAACGCGGAGCTGCCGGTAAATCCCTATGCCACATTAAATGGTTACGCCCGGGACAACCGCGCTGACAAGGCTAATTATCCGTTTTTAAAAGCCGCGTTTGACGGAGGTACCGACTATACCTCCCAAACCAACGGCGACGGGACGGACGCGCGCCGAGCATTCCCGATCGACATCACCGAATACATAAAAGGCAGCACGGGCCGCGCGTCCACCTCCCATGAGGAGCTTGCGCAGCTTTACGCAGACAATTATGTATATGAATTTCAGGTGCTTCCCTCGCAGGCCATGGTTTCGCTGCGCAGCCCGGGCTATTCGGTAGCGGCGGAACGTCCGTATCTCATGATTGAATGGTCGTCACCGATTGACGGACTGACTATCCCCGAGGTTATGGAGGATGGCTACGAGCTGCCCGCGACCGAAAAGGGCGAGGCGATAACCTGGACCGCCGATCCCGCCGGCATGCTTGCGGACGGTAAAATCGTGGCGGGGGCTTTCACCGAAGAGCTTACGCTTACGGCGGCCATAGGCAGCGAGACCAAGCAGTTCCCGGTTACAGTCACCGGGATTTTGGACGGCATAGATCTTGCCGACCCGATCGTTACCGGATATAAGCTGCCGACCGAATCCTTTGGCAAGCAGATTACATGGACAGCCGCGCCCGCATCCATTTTAAACGGCGGAATTATCACTGTGACCTCTCCTGTATCGGCGGTGCTGACAGCCGCTTACGGCGGCCAGACAAAAACCTTCGTACGGGAAATCACCATGCTGCCGCCCAAAACCGTAACCTTCACCGGCAGGGAATGGACATGGAGCATAAACGGCTCCGGCACAGGCGTGGGCGACGCCAGCTATACGACCCCCGCGTCCGGAAACGGGGCCAACCCGTTCCAGCTGGGCGGAGAAAACCCGCGTTCGCACTATTTCATGTATGACAACAAAAATGAAGCTTTGGAATATTTCACCCTTTACCCCACGGGCTACGGCGACGAATTGGAGGATCTGGGTGACGAGTCACCCTCTGACTGGTATTTGAACCTCAATGGCGAGTGGGATTTCAGATATGACAAAGCGCCCAGAAACCGCGTATGGCCAAACGGCAACGCACCCGGAGACACCGCAAACCCGCAGTACACCTCACCCACCGGCACAAACTCCATATTTGCCTCAGGCGCGTCCAGCGTTTTCCCGGCGGGAAAATACGGCTTTGATACCACAGAAACCTATACGCAGACCAACGACAACGCCACGAATCCGGTTACGGTAGAGAAAGACGGATGGGACAAGCTGGCCGTTCCCGGCAGCTGGCAGGTCAACTGGAACCCCGACGGCACCTTCAAATATGACCGGGCTATTTATGCCAACCAGACTCTTCCGTGGCCGGGACAGTACGGCAACGGAGACAACAATGTCAGCGGCGGGCGCACCGGCAACGGAACCCTCCCCGAGTCACCAGACGTATCAAATGGCGTGGGCACTCATCAGCGCGACTTTGTCATTTCGGAAGCGTGGGCAAACAAGCGCGTATTCCTCAACTTTGACGGAGCCGACTCCTTCTATGTCTGGGTAAACGGCGTGCCTATCGGTTATTCCGAGGATAAATTCACCCACCATGAGTTTGACATCACCGACGCCCTGCGCAGCAGATATTCCGGCAGTGTCGTCGGCACTCACACGGTAACAGTGCAGGTCATTCGCTGGGCGACTGGCTCGCATTTTGAAATTCAGGATTTCAACCGCCTTTCGGGTATTTTCCGTAGCATATATCTCATGGCGCGCAACAACGAGGATCTTTGGGATTTCCAGATAGACACCAGACCCGCGAGCGTCAGCGCACTGAATGCCGGACAGCCGACCGACTGGACGCTGAACCTTAAAACGGCGGTGCGTGATTTCGGCGATCATCTCAAGGCTTCGGGCTCTTCCGGCACGGTTCATTACGAGCTGCGCGACGCCGACGGCAATGTTGTGGCCGACGGCAGCGGAAACGGCGAATATGAGATGCTTGAGACCAACCTGGGCAATAACGGCTACAGGGGTATCTTCGGCGGCGGTGTGCGCTGGCACGCCGATGCGCCAAACAGAACCGCCATAGGCACCGACACTACGGTAGCCAGAATCTCGCTCGCGAAGCCTCAGGAGTTTGTCGCGACCATCCCGGCGGACGAGGTGCGCCTGTGGTCGGCCGACAACCCTTATCTTTATAAACTTGTCATGTGGCTGGACAACGGCGCCGATACCGAATACACCGCCGTGCGCGTAGGCTTCCGCTATGTGGACTACAGCAGCGGAAGCGGCACGAACGGCCGCCTGCTGCTCAACGGCAAGCGCCTTACCTTCTACGGCGTGGATATGCACGATATCAACCCGGTGACCGGCTTCACAATGACAAAGGGCGTAATCCGCAACAGTCTTAATATGATGAAGCAGAGCAATGTAAACGCGATACGCATGAGCCACTATCCGCATGACTCCGCATGGTACGACATGTGCGACGAATACGGACTGTATATTATGGATGAGGCCAATTTGGAAACTCACTATTCGGGTCAGGCAACCGACCACAACGTTACCAACAGGGGGCTTGTCGGTCCGTTGCTGCGCGACCGTATGCTCAATATGGTCGAGCGCGACAAAAACTACGCGTCGGTCGTCGCCTGGTCGCCGGGCAACGAAAGCGGCCTTGACAACAACTCCGCGAAATACCAGACATTTATTCTCGAAAAACGCGAGGCGGATATCACCGGTCGCGGCAGGGGATTTATTCAAGGCGTTGACATAAACGCCACCACCGCCGCCGCGAACGCCGTGGGCGGCAGGCCGACCTCCACCGAATACGGCAGGGGCAACCGCAACCTTTCTCAGCTTTGGGCCGAAATGTATCCGGGAATCAGTGGCTGGAGCACAAACAACGGCTCGGGCAAGCCTGTCTCGAACATTGAATATGCACACGCGCACGGCAACTCCACCGGCAACCTCGACTCCTGGGTGAACATCTTCGAGGGCCGCAACCACGATACCGGCGCGTTCCTGTGGGAATGGGTCGAGCACGGCATCTGGACCCCGATCCCGGAAAACACGCCGAACGACGTGTCGGGAATCGGCCTGCAGGGTGTCCCCGGCCTGCAGGGCGTGGATTATTCCAGAAAGGATAATATCATACCCAACGTGACCCATCATCTCGGTCAGGGCGGCAGCTGGGGCGACACCCGCAACGACGGCGGCTTCAACCACACCGGCATGCTGCTGGGCGACTATACTCCGAAGCCTCAGGTGCAGGAGCTCAGGCGCCAATATCAGCGCACAAAGACATTTTTGGCCGGAACGCCGACCGCCAGCTCGGTCAGCTATACGGTGCGCAACATGGAAATGTTCGAGAGCACCGGCAGATATGACATGGAATGGGAGATCACCGAAAACGGCAAGACCATCCGCTCCGGCTTCGGCGTAAACGACGTCGACCCGGTGCCTTACGGCAGAAACGGCAACAAGTACGGCTCCGAAACCTTTACGGTCAATTTCGAGCCCATCACCCCCAAGCCGAATGCCGAATATTTATTCAACATCAAGTTCCGGCTCAGAGAGCCCGGCCGCCCGTTCAACGACGTTTACTACAACGGCCCGGACGTAAAATGGGAGGAAAAAGGCTACGTAGTGGGCGCGACCCAGCTTAAACTGGACGCCGCCGCGCTGACAAACAGCGCGAAACCGGTTCCGCCGCTGAGCATAGCCGGCATAAGCGTTACCGGCGACACCGAAGCGGGCAACACCGGCCTTATCACGGTGGAAAACGGCGATTTCAAATACGTCTTTGACAAGACCTCGGGCAAATTCACCACAATGACCTTCGGCGGTGAGGATATCATCACCTCGGGCCCGCAGCCTCATTTCTACCGCGCTCCCATAGACAACGACTACGGCATCAGCAACAGGGCCACCCAGAGAAACTACTGGCGAAACGCCGAGGAAGCCGGAACGGGCTCTACCAGGCTTAACCGCACGAGAGGTGCCACAACGGTGGAGTTTGCCGACAACTGCGTTATAATCACCGCTCCATTTACTACAAACGCAAACTACGGCATGAACAATGCCGGCAACCGAACGGTATATACCATATATCCGGACGGCGAGGTAAAGGTGGCGCAGACATACCAGTTCGGCAGCTTCGGCAGCAACTATCAGCATATAGGCGAAATCGGCAGCGCACTCACCCTTGTGCCGGGCCTTGACAACATAAAATGGTTCGGGCGCGGCCCGGTGGAAAACTACATTGACCGCAGATGGGGCAGCGATGTCGGAGTATGGGAAAGCACGGTTCAGGAAAACTACACCGAATACAACGCGGTGCAGACCACCGGCAACCGTATGGATACCCGCTGGGTAACCCTTTCAAACGACGCGGGCTTCGGCGTGGCGGTTAAAGCCGGAGAGTTTGACTCCAACAATCTGTTCAGGGGCACGCCCGCTGCATATCATCCCCCGCTTTACAACGCGTCCAGCCTTATCGAGTTCAACGCCCTGTATTATTCGCAGGAGGAGCTCGGCGCGAGAGCGGCGCGCAGCTATGTACAGCACAGGCTGTATAACGGCGTGAGGAGAAACGAACCTGGCAATCCTATACGCCTGAGCATAAACGTCGCGGGACGCGGCGTGGGCGGCGACCAGTCATGGGGTGCCGACGCACACGGCATTTATCAGATAAACGCCGCAAACACCACCGTGAACTACAACTTCTCGATTAAACCCATAGCGAATGTCAATAACTTTGATACGCCCGCGTATTCCCGCAATGTCCGCAATCCCGTTCAGAACGTTAAAGAGCTTATGCCTGTGGCCGCAGCGGCCGGAGTCTCCGAGACCAATCCGGCTTATGTCTCCGCCGCTGAGCTGGCGGCGAACGCCTCGTATGTAGAAGCGGCGTCGGCCTATAACGACCTGCTCGCGGCGATGGCCAACATAAGTCCCGTCATCAATCTGGCCGAGGCCTTCGGCGCGGCCGCCGCTCCGGACACGCGAAATGAAATCCGGCTCGAGGCTCTCTCCGGCGCGGATCTCACCGCAGTTGCTCCCAGATTTGAAATTTTGGGATCAGAATCCGGCGGAGAGACGGCCATCAGCCCGGCCGGCCCGCAGGATTTCTCGAACGGCCCGGTGACCTACACGCTTACGCAGGGCACCAAGACCAGCTCCTATGACGTCTTCATCGAAGTACCCGAAAGCGCCCGCGCCATAACCTCCTTTAGGCTGGCCGGCAAAGAAGGGGATATATCTTATCTAGAATCGGGCGAGGGCATGATCACTGTTGATCTCAGCGATGCCGAAAATATCGATTTAACCAAGCTTGCCCCCGAAAGCATCACTATTTCGGGCAGCCGCATAAGCCCCGAACGCACCGCCGAGCAGGATTTCAGCGAGCCTGTAACCTACACGGTCTACGCGCCGGACGGCTCCTCCCGCGAATATACGGTAGTCGTGGTCACGGCCGATACCCCGTTTATAACCGGATTTGAGCTTGCGGGCGAAACGGGTGTCATAGACCAGATAGCCAAAACCATAGATGTTTTGGTTCCGTTCGGCACGAACCTTACATCCATAACACCTGTAATCGACGTAAACGGCACCCTCAGCCCGGCTGCGGGCACGGCGGTTAATCTGTCGGCGGCCACAAGGGAAAATCCGTTTACCTACACTGTGACGATCGGAGGAAACTCCGTGCAATACAAAGTCGCGGTGGTGACCGACAGCGGAACGTCGGCTGAGATTCTCGAGTTTAAGCTGGGCGACAACATCGGCGTCATCACCGACGGAGGAAACGGCATAGGCGAGATAGCGGTTGATGTACCCTTCTCGTTCGACCTCTCGGACATCACCCCGGCGCTCACCCTTCCGCTCGGCGCGACATACACGCCGTCTGGTTCCGTGGACTTTTCCGTCGACACGCCCGTGCGCTTCACCGTGACCTCGGCCAACGGGCTTGTCACAAAGAGCTACGACATTACCGTAATAAGGGGTAATCCCATAATTGCCGGGCTTGACCCGTCGCAGTTCCTGGACGGAGCGACCCAGCTTGTATTCGCCACCAATCAGCATGACGGCGAAAGCGCGCTTCCGAAAACCGTCAAGGTGCTTGACACCGAAGGCAATTCTTACGACGCCGACGTCGAATGGAACGCCGCGAACTACACGCTTTACAGCACGCTCAACGTCACCGGCCGCGCTAGCATCCCGCAGGGCGACAACGTGCTTACCTTCACCGCGAAGGTCGAGGTAGTCGATCCCGGCACGGTGGTCTGGGTAAACGCCGGCAGCGGCGGCAGCGGCTCGGATCTTTACGACGCGGTAAAAGAGCTTCTCGGCAATCAACTGCTCAACGACCGTTCCGACCAAGCCGCTTCCCCGGCGACAGGCAATGAAGCTCCCCTTACCTGGGGATATAAATACGGTGAGGGCAACGCCACCGCCGCGAGAAACCGCAGGGTTGGCATCGACGGAAACTCCACGTATACGGGAGGCAAGACACAGACCATCTACGTCGGCGGCAATCAGGCCAGCAACAATAATACCGGCGGCACGAACACGACCAACAACAACTTTGAATACCGCCTGCCCTCACTTCCCGCGGGCACCTATAACATAGCGGTTAATTTCACCGAGCGCTCAGGCTGGGGCGGACGCAGCAGCCGCACCGAAATTTATACGCAGGCGGGCGTGTACACCTCCGCCGGAGCCGGCAGGCTGTTAGACCAGAATACCACCATATCAAGCGGCGGCAGCGGCACAATGACCGGTTCGTTCACCTTAACGGATGAAGCCTCGCCGGTTATACGCTTTACCATGAGAAGCGGCGGAGACCCCTGCGTCGCGTGGATACAGGTTTCCGACCCGACTAAGGGGCAGGAGGATGTTTTGACCGAGGTGGTAAATCCCGTTAGGGATCAGGCTATGTTTGCCGACACTCCGCAGGCCATTGAAGAAGCGCTTCCCGCGACGCTGCTGGCCAAGAATATGGCCGGCGAAACCGTGACCTGCGCGGTCGACTGGAATGTGCCCTTGAGTGTAAAAGCTTTTGAGACTGTAACAATTACCGGCACGCTGGTCTCGCCCGAAAACCCGAACAGAACCCTTGCCACATCCTTCAAGGCCGAAATCGTCCCGCAGGGTCTGGTCTATTTCATCGATTCGAACTCGATGGTTCAGCCGGGAGCGAATTATCCGTCTAAACCGGTCGGCTCCTGGTCGTATAACCTTGTAAAAGAGCTTGTTCCCGGGCTTATGAACGAAATTCCCGACAAGGCAAAAGGCCCGGCGGACACCTGGGGTTACACAAAACCCGTGGGAGCTGAAAACGAGGGAATGGGTTCGCTTGTCAACGACAACTGGCTTAGAACACTTAATCCCAACGACAAGTTTGATTATGGCTGGTTCTCTTACAGCCCGAACGACGGCACAGCCGTGGATATTACCTATGACCTGCAACTGCCGGCGGGCACCTTCAAGGTAACGATGGGCACCGCCGAATACTGGACCGGCGTAAAGAACCGCCCGTATGTTTTCTCGGTCAGAAACGGCGATAATGTACTCGCGAGAACGCTGAATCTGCTCGAGAGCACGGCCGAGGTGCAAGGACGCAACATGGACGAGCTGACCATAACCCTCCGAGCTCCGACGACAGTCACCGTTTCTGTGAAATTCGACACCGACAATGAGCTCAACTTGAGCGGATTTACGGTAGAAGAGCCCCAGCTCAGTTGGCTGGCGGTCGAGAAGCTGGACGTTGAGCTTGAAAACGCGATTTATCTGGAGGTAAGCGATACGGGCACCGTCACCGCCTACGCCGATTATCTGCCAAAGAACGGTGAGCCTTCGGACGTCACTCTGCTGCTTGCGCTTTATGACGCGGCGGGACGTATGGTCGACTCAAAGCAGGTCGCGGCGTCTGAGGCACCGTATTTAGATTTGACCCTCAGCGCGCAGAAGGGTGAGGCCGCAAGCGCTAAAGCCTTCCTGTGGGCCAGTGACACGTTTATCCCCGTGATGGACGCCGTAAGCCTTGCGCTTACAGACCCCCCCACCGCTTAACCGAATTCCACGTTATTGTTCCTTCATAAACATTTGGCAAAGCCGTTCCCGTCTTAGGCGGGGGCGGCTTTGCCGCTTAAAAACTATTTGTATAGTTGATTTATTCAAATATTAATATTATAATTAAATTTTACGATTATACAAAAAGAGCCCGGGGAAGGAATCGATATGAGTGGACAAACGCAGAACACCAGGTGTCCGAAAAAATAGCGGCGGCGCCGCAGTAAAATCCACATTGGCGGTGACCCTGTTTCTGCTGCTCAGCAAGGTGCTGGGTCTGGTCAGAGATATGGTCATAACCGCGAATTTCGGAGCCGGCACGGTCACCGACGCGTACAATATGGCGTACGGGCTTCCCACCATGATCCAGCTTGGCATCACGGCCTGCATTACCGCCACATTCATCCCCTCTTACACCAGAATCAGAAAGCAGGGGCGTCGCGGCGCCGATCGTTTTACCAGCCAGATGCTGAACATTACAATGCTGTTCGCGCTTGTGCTGGTCTGCGTGATTATGCTGTTTGCTCCGGCGGTGTCGCGGTTTATTGCGCCGTCTTATAAAGGCGAGGTTTTCGAGCTGACGGTGGAATATGTCCGGCTGATGATGCCCATGGTGGTTTTTATGGCCGGCATGATAGTCTTGCAGGGACTGCTGAACGCCAATAATTCCTATTCAATGCCACAGGTCGTAAGTCTTCCGACCAATATATTTATGGTGGTATTCGTACTGCTGTTTTCATCCGACATGGGCGGTATTTCATTGCCGATAAGCGCGATGATCGGCTTTTCGCTTCAGTTCTTTTTTATTCTGCCGTTTGGGCTTCGCAAATTCAGGTACAGCTTTTCTTTTGGATTTCGCAGCCGCGATATCCGCGCGGCGCTCAGGCTGATGGTGCCTGCGCTTTTTTCCACCGGCGTGAGCGAGGTCAATATGATGGTGGATCGGATGCTGTCATCAGGACTCGGCGAAAGCTCGGTTTCGGCCATTACCTACTCCAACCGCCTGACGGGCTTTGTAACCGGTACGGTCGTGACGGCGATTCTCACGGTAATTTATTCCCGCCTGAGCGAATACGCCGCGGACAAAAACGACCGGGGGCGAAAAAAACTCAAAAGCACCTTCAGTGCCGGCATGAATTTGATGCTGGCTGTGCTTATGCCGGTGACCGTTGTTTGCTATATGTTCCCAAGAGAGCTTGTCAGCGTAGTGTTTCAGCGGGGGCTGTTTGACGAGGCCGCGACCGATATCACCACCTACGCGTTTTGCTTTTATCTGCCTGTTATGTTTTTCGCGGCGGTAAGAGATATGACCACCCGCATGTTTTTCTCGCTCAGAGACACCAAAACACCAACGGTAAACGGGGTTATCTCACTTATTATCAATATTCTGCTCAATATTATTCTGGTTAGGTTTTTGGGGCTGGCCGGGCTCGCGGTCGCCTCAAGCGTCGCGATTATTGTGGCGTGCGGGCTGCTGTTTCTCTCACTGCGCAGAAAAATCGGCAGGCTGGGGATTAAACGAATTATAAGAGAGCTGATAAAACTGATTCCTGCGCTTGTAATACAGGCGGTTGTAATGCTGATTATCAAGTCGTTTATGGCTGGGCATAATCTGATTTTTATGCTGGCGGCCACCGTTTCGGCGGGACTTTTAGCGTTTGTGATCACGGCGTATATCTCACGGTCTCAAAGTGTTCGTGAGCTTATCGACATGATCGCGCTGAAAATCGCAAAAATACTTTATAAACTCCTGTTCGCGCGGAAAAATAAGAAAAGATGATATTATATTTGTATCTTACGGATAAAAATGATAAAATATAAACTATATAAATATTGCGGGGTGAGAGAGAATGAAATGTCCGTTTTGTGGACACAGCGAAAGCAGGGTTATGGATTCCAGACCGACCGATGAGGGGGAACGGATACGGCGGCGGCGTGAATGCTCAAAATGTACCAAACGCTTTACCACCTATGAGATAATTGAAAGCCTTCCCATCATTGTTGTAAAAAAAGACAAATCCCGTGAGGCGTTTGACCGCAACAAGCTGCTCAACGGTATGCTAAGAGCCTGCGAAAAACGTCCGGTTCCAATTGATATTCTTGAAAAAACCATGGATGAAATCGAGATGGTTTTGCAAAATTCTCTCGACCGTGAAATCACCTCGACCAAGATCGGTGAGCTGGTTATGGACAGTCTTAAGGGAATCGACGAAGTGGCATATGTGCGTTTCGCCTCGGTTTACCGGCAGTTCCGCGATATAAACACCTTTATGGATGAGCTTAGCAAGCTGCTGCTCGATAAAAGTGGAGATTAATACTTTAAATAAACGCTGATTAAATGGAGTAATGGCGCACACAGTTCGCCACTACATTATTTGTGGTTTAATCAGCATTTATTACGGTCGAAGCCCGAAGTGTCACGCTTCGGGCTATTTTACAATGAAAAGGGGTGCCGGCGCTTGATTTACACCGTGACCTTAAATCCATCGCTAGATTACGTTATCTCTGTAGACGGCTTTAAATCCGGAGCGGTCAACCGTGCGCATGAAGCGCGGCTCAACGTCGGCGGCAAGGGCATAAACGTATCGGCCGCGCTTAAAAGTCTGGGATTTGAAAGCCTCGCGACCGGATTTATAGCGGGGTTTACCGGCGGCGCGATTGAAAGCGGCGTTCGTGAAATGGGTATAGCCGCCGACTTTATCCGGCTGCCCGCGGGACTTTCACGCATAAACGTCAAGCTTAATACCGGAGAAGAGACTGAAATCAACGCGGCCGGGCCGGAGATTACCCCCGACGCAGCTGAAGAGCTGTTATCAAAGCTTGACCATTTGCTGCGAAAAGATGATTTACTTGTACTGGCCGGAAGCCTGCCGCCGGGATTGCCCACAGATTTTTATCAAACCATTCTGCGCAGGCTGCGTAAACGGAATATCCTGTCTGTAGTGGACACATCCGACTCCGCTTTTCTGGATACGCTTACGGAAAGGCCTTTTCTCATCAAGCCGAATGAATCTGAGTTGGGAGCGCTGTTTAATAAAGAACTCGAAACAAAGGAAGAAATAATTTCGTGCGCCGGAAATCTTAGAACTCGCGGCGCGCACAACGTGCTGGTTTCACGCGCGGAAAAAGGCGCGCTGCTTTTGGCACAGGACGGCGGGGTTTATGAAATCGGTGCGGCGCCGGGCAAAGCTGTGAATTCCGTGGGGGCCGGAGACGCTATGGTCGCCGGCTTTATAGCGGGATGGCTGCGCACGAAAAATTACCGCGAAGCGCTCAAGCTGGGTACCGCTGCGGGAGGAGCCACGGCGTTTTCGCGGGGTATAGCGACGGGAAAAGAAATAGAACAGATATTTGCGCAGATTGAAAAACCGTAAATCGGAGTATGCAAACGGAATAAAATTAACCTCTTTATGCTTGTATTATATGCCGCACATAATATATAATAATTATTATGCCGTATGCCCCTAAGTATGAAACCCTCTTTTTTTGAGACACTAGGAACATAGTTTCAGATGAAGGGATGGCGGTTTTATGGATGAAAAAGTCACAGCCGGCCATAAAAACGAAGGCGGCGAACCGATTCCCGAGGTTCCCGGGACGCCGGAAGCACAGCCTGAACAGGAAGACGGCGGAGGCGAAAACCGTGAGATTGAATCGCGGCAGCTTGAGCAGATAAGAGAAATGGGCTCCATCACAACCGCCAAGGGCAAGCATCTGCTTCACTGCCTGACCGTGGTCGGTCAGGTTGAGGGACATTATATTCTGCCCTCCCAGAACAAAACCACAAAATATGAGCATGTTATCCCGCAGCTCGTCGCGATTGAGGAAGAACCGGATATCAAGGGTCTGATAATCATTTTAAATACGGTCGGCGGCGATGTGGAAGCGGGGCTGGCCATAGCGGAGCTGGTGGCAGGCATGAGCAAGCCCACGGTGTCGCTGGTGCTCGGGGGCGGACATTCCATCGGCGTGCCGCTGGCGGTGTCGGCGAAAAAGTCGTTTATCGCGCCCTCGGCAACAATGACGATACATCCGGTGCGCATGAGCGGGCTGGTGCTGGGGGTGCCGCAAACCCTTTCTTATTTTGACAAAATGCAGGAGCGTATCTCCCGCTTTGTAACCTCCAACAGCAGAATCGAGGCGGAGCGATTCAAGCAGCTTATGATGAATACCGGCGAAATGGTAGCCGATGTCGGTACGGTTCTCGACGGCGACACCGCCGTGCAGGAGGGTCTGATCGATTCTTTGGGCAGCCTGTCCGACGCGCTAGGCGCTTTGTACGAAATGATTGACGCGCGCCCTGCTGAGGAGGGTCGCTGATGGTGCTTTATACTACCGAGCCGTATGAGCTTATTTTCGGGTGTGAAACTAAACCGCCCGAAACACGCATGGAGCAAACTCCGTTTGGCAAGCTGGAAATAAACGCGCTTACTGGCACAATAAGCCGGATTATTTCCACTGACCCAAGGGCGTATCTCGACACCGGGATAAATCCGGGCTCAGTGTTTATGAAAAACCGCTCCGGGCAGAGGTAACGGCGGCTGCCCGGACATACATATTTTAAGATAAAACTAATGCAAAAACTCAAACTGATTATAGGGGGAGAAAAACCATGTCGATTTTTGACGCTATTATTCAGGGGATTATCCAGGGGCTGACCGAATTTTTACCGATTTCAAGCAGCGGGCACCTAGCGCTATACCAGCATCTTGTCGGGCAGTCTGGGGCTCAGGGACTCTTATTCGCGGTGCTTTTACATATGGGCACGCTGCTGGCGGTCATAATTGTTTATCATAAAACGATAATCACGCTGCTCAAAGAAATTTTATATCTGCTCAGGGATATTTTTACCGGGCGATTCACGGTTAAAAGAATGGACTCCAACCGCCGCATGCTGCTCATGATGATTTTGTCTTCCGCTATGCTTCTACCGCTTGTGCTTCCGCTTATTCCCGGAAAAGACGGCATGTCCTCTTTGGTCGATTTGTTTACGCCGGTCACGCAGGGGAAAATGATATGGGTCGTGGGCATTTGCTTTATTTTGACCGCCTGCCTTCTGCTGATATCCTCGCGTATTCTGAAAAGGAATGCGCCGCGCCACAAGGACGCGACGGCAAAGGACGCTGCCGCGATAGGCATAGCTCAGGCGCTTGCGGCTTTGCTGCCGGGAGTATCCCGCTCAGGCTCAACCGTGTCGGCCGGGCTTATCTGCGGCCTGCGCAAGGACTATGTCATCAAGTATTCGTTTGTGCTGAGCATCCCGGCGATTTTAGCCGCGAACGTAATGGAACTCAAAGACGCGCTGGAGGTAAAGGAAGCCTTTTCGGTAGCGCCCGCCTTAATCGGTATGCTGGTTGCCGCCGTGGCTGGAGTCGCCGCCATAAAGGCGATTATCTGGCTGGTGCGCAATAACAAATACGCTTTTTTCGGCTACTATTGCCTGGCCGCCGGTGTGCTTGTAATAATTATGAGCATTATTGAGGGCGCGAACGGCGTGGACAGCATTTTAAAGCTGTTTTAGGGCAATTTGATGGAAAAATCATACCTGAAAATCAAGGATATTTACGCGGTTTTATGGGGCGCAAAATCGGATAAGCTTTATATTTATGTCCACGGGAAAAAAGGAAATAAAGAAGATGCGGAGCTTTTCGCCGAAAAAGCCGCGGCTAAAGGCTTTCAGGTACTTAGCTTTGACATTCCCGGACATGGGGATCGAACGGAAGAACAATACCCCTATGTACCGTGGAACGGTGCGCGGGACTTGGATATTATAGGAGAATACGCCCGCAGTGGATGGGATGAAGTTTCTTTGTGTGCTGTCAGTATAGGAGCCTATTTCAGTTTGCTCGCGTACGGTGAAGTTTTTCTTAGAAAATGCTTATTTCTTTCCCCTATACTTAACATGGAGCTTCTTATACAAAATATGATGAAATGGTTTAACGTAGATGAAGAAACGCTACGGGAAAAACAGGAAATCCCGACGCCGATGGATGAAACACTGAGCTGGGATTATTACCGCTATGTGCGGGAAAATCCGATAACCAAATGGAATGTGCCGACAGCGATTTTATACGGTTCACAGGACGGCTTGACCGAACGTAAGACAGCCGAGGGGTTTGCGGAGCGTTTTAGCTGTAAGTTAACCGTTTTAGAAGGCGGCGGACATTGGTTTCAAACAAAGCGTGAGCTTACATTTTTAAGCAGATGGCTTGACGAACAAATATAATCATAAAGAGGGGAAAGCGATGGCTGTAAGCAAAAACAAAGAAAGAGCTCCCGCCGGCGCGCGCGGCGGTTCCCGGAGCAGAGGAAAACCGCCGGGCAAAGCGGGCGGCAACCGTCAGTTGTGGGCGGTCGTACTGTTCGCATCCGCCGTTTTTTTTCTCTGTGTCGCGCTTATAAAGGGCAGCAATATCTGGAGCGCGCTGCATAATTTTATGTTCGGTATCTTCGGCGTCTGCGCTTACATATGGCCGTTTCTGCTTGGATATGTCGCGATAATCTGCGCGCTTGACCATTCCGGCACAAAGGTAGGGAACAAGATTTGGGAATCGGCGCTTATGCTTGTATTTATAGGCGCGGCCATCGATATTTTCAGCCAGCCTAAAGGCTCCAAGGGCTTTTTCGCTTATATTTCCGGGCAATATTCCCAGGGGATGGTGAAAAACGGCGGAGGATTTCTCGGCGCCGTGCTGGGCTATCCGCTCGGCTCCCTGTTCGGCAAAACAGGAGCGGGCATAATTATTATTCTGCTGATTTTTGTCCTGCTTATGTTCATAACCGGTACAACCCTTATCGCCCTTTTTAAAACGATATGGAAACCGGTAAAGCATATTGAAAAAACCGCAAAACGCCGTCAGGAAAGATATGCCGAGGAAGAGGCACAGCAGCAGCGTAAGCCGCAGTTCGCCATAGATTTGCCTACGGGATATGAAAATGAGTTTGAACCGTACAAACAGGAAAGTAAGCCGGAAAAAATCAGCGACAAGCAAAAGCATCTTATTGACGCTTACCGTTCGGAGGAAATTATAACCGGGCGGACCAAGAAATCTGAAAGTAAAAAGAAGAACGCGCCGGTGGATGTCCCGCTGGACGAAATAATAAGCAAAGCGGGCACGACATTGCCGGACGAAGTCGCCTACACGCCGAAAAAAGGCAAGCTAAGCTCGTCGGAGCAGGCGGCTATTGCCGCGGAGATACGGCAAACGGCGGGTATCCGGGTGGACTCAGCAGATGCGGGCGCTTACCGTTATCCTCCCGTTTCACTGCTGGACAAGCCCAAAAAACCAAGCGGTGCCAATGTTTCGGAGGAGCTTAAATCCAACGCCGCAAGACTGGTGGAAACGCTGCGCAGCTTTGGGGTGGAAACCCGAATTATCGACATCAGCAGGGGTCCCGCGGTCACGCGTTATGAGCTTCAGCCCTCCGCCGGGGTGAAAATCAGCAAGATCACAAATTTAGCGGACGATATCGCGCTGAACCTGGCTACGGCCGGGGTTCGCATAGAAGCGCCGATTCCGAACAAGGCGGCGGTCGGCATAGAGGTTCCCAACAAAATCACCAGTGTGGTAAATATGCGCGATCTTTTAGAATCCAGCCAGTTTTTGGCGTCTAAATCGAGGCTGTCGGTCGCGCTCGGCAAGGATATTGCCGGCAACGTGACACTAGCCGATATTGCGAAAATGCCGCATGTGCTCATAGCCGGAGCGACCGGCTCGGGTAAATCGGTGTGTATAAATTCGATTATTATAAGCCTTTTATATAAGGCCTCACCCGAAGAGGTCAAACTGCTCATGATTGATCCAAAGGTGGTGGAGCTTGGCATTTACAACGGGATACCGCACCTGCTTGTGCCGGTAGTCACCGACCCGCGCAAGGCGGCCGGGGCTTTAGGCTGGGCGGTTACCGAAATGCTCAAGCGTTATAAACTGTTTGCCGACGCAAATGTCCGCGATCTAAAGGCGTACAACAGGCTTTGTGAACGAAAGGACGGCATGGAAAAGCTGCCGGAAATCGTCATTATAATAGACGAGCTGGCCGACCTTATGATGGCTGCTCCAAACGAAGTCGAGGATTCTATTTGCCGCTTAGCCCAGATGGCGCGCGCGGCGGGCATGCACCTTGTAATAGCGACGCAGCGCCCGTCGGTCGACGTAATCACGGGCATCATTAAGGCAAATATCCCAAGCCGCATCGCGTTCGCGGTGTCGTCGCAGGTGGATTCCAGAACTATTTTGGATATGGGCGGGGCGGACAAGCTGCTCGGCAAGGGGGATATGCTGTTTTCTCCGGTCGGTTCGGCAAAGCCTGTGCGCGTGCAGGGCTGTTTTGTCAGTGATAAGGAAGTCGAATCGGTGGTGGAGTTTGTCAAAGGCCGTGAGCAGCGCCAGCAGTATGACGAGGAGATAATGGAGGAAATCGAGAAACAGGCAGTGGCGGAAAAAGGCGCCAAGCGCGGCGCCGGAGCCGACGAAACCGATACGGGCGACGAGATGCTCCCGCAGGCGGTCGAATGCGTGGTCGAAGCGGGGCAGGCATCCACTTCCCTTTTGCAGCGCAAGCTAAAGCTCGGTTACGCGCGCGCCGCTAGGATTATGGACGAGATGGAGCAGCGCGGGATTATAGGGCCGTTTGAGGGGGCGAAGCCCCGGCAGGTGCTGCTTAGCCGGCAGCAATGGCTCGAAATGCGCGCGCGGAATGATTAGAGCAGATGATTATTCTATATTGAAAGGCGGCGTATTATGAAACTGCTCGCGCTGGACGGAAACAGCATTATAAACAGAGCTTTTTACGGCATTAAGCTGCTCACCACCAAAGACGGCGTTTACACAAACGGCGTCTATGGGTTTATGAATATTCTGGGCAAGCTGATGGACGACATACAGCCGGACGCGGTGGCGGCCGCGTTTGATATGCGCGCGCCGACATTTCGCCATAAGGAATACGCCGGATATAAGGCTGGCAGAAAGGGTATGCCGGACGAGCTTGCATCCCAGCTGCCGGTGCTTAAAGAGCTGCTTGCGGCTTTCGGGTATCACACTCTCGAGACGCCCGGGTTTGAAGCGGACGATATTTTGGGTACGCTGGCCAAATACTGCGGCGAGCAGGGACACAACTGCGTAATCGCCACGGGCGACAGGGACACTTTGCAGATGGTAGGCCCGCATGTTACGGTATATCTTGCCGCGACAAAAATGGGCAGGCCGCAGGTCACGGTGTACGACAGGGAAAAGATAGCGGAGGATTACAAGACCGAGCCGCGCCGTCTCATAGATATCAAAGCGCTGATGGGCGATCCGTCCGACAACATTCCGGGAGTCTCGGGGGTCGGGCAGAAAACCGCTGTCGAGCTGGTTTCGCGTTTCGGCGGAATAGACGACATCTACGAAAACATAGACACGCTTGATATAAGGGAAACCCTTAGGGAAAAACTTAAAAACGGTAAAGACAGCGCTTATTTAAGCTACCGGCTGGGTACCATAGCGACCGACGCCCCGGTGGAAAAATCCATAGATACCTATAAAACCGCCCGGCGAAAGGACGCGGAACTGCTTAAGATACTGAAAAAGCTTGAGTTTTATAAGATGATTGACAAGCTTGAGCTTAATCCTCTGGAGCACGCCCCGGAACCGGAGGAAAGCGAACCCGAGACCGAAATGGAACTCGATTTGAACCCGGAGCTTGACGCCATTGCGGGGCGGCTGATCCACGCGGGAACCGCGCATATTATCACAGTGACCGACGAGCGGGGACAGGCGATTTTGGTTGTTGAGACGGACAAAATCAGCCGCGCGGACACAGAATCGCCGGGATTTGATGCCTTTATAAAGACGCTGTTTTCCTCCGGTGTGAAAATCCTCACGCAGGACGCGAAGGAGCTGTATAAGCTGGCGGAGGAAACGGGTGCCGGTACTCCCGATATCTGCTTTGCCACCTCTTTGGCGGGATATCTGCTCAACCCATCTGCGAATAACTACGACCTTGACCGGCTTATCTCGGAGTATAATCTTAAGACGCTGCGCTGTTCGTGGGAACCGCTTTACCTTTCGGCTGCGGCATTTCCCGCGCTGTGTGAGCGAATGCGGCGCGAAATAGATGAAAACGACCAGCAAAGCTTGCTTTTTGATATTGAAATTCCGCTGGCAAAGGTTTTATGCGATATGGAAACGGCAGGATTCATGGTCGACATCAATGGCATTGAAGCTTACGGTGTCAGCTTAGGCGCTCAGATAAGTGCGTTGCAAAGTGAAATTTATGAGCTGACCGGATATGAATTCAACCTCAATTCACCCAAGCAATTGGCGCAGGCACTCTTTGAAAAGCTGGGTCTGCCCGCAAAAAAGAAAACCAAGAGCGGCTATTCCACCAACGCCGAGGTGCTCGAAAGCCTAAAATATGAGCATCCGGCGGTGGAAAAGCTGCTGGAATACCGCCAGCTTGCCAAGCTCAAATCCACCTACTGCGACGGACTGCTCAAGGTTATCGGCAAAGACGGGCGCATACACTCCACCTTGAATCAGACCGAAACCAGGACCGGACGCATAAGCTCGACCGAACCGAATCTGCAAAATATCCCGGTCAGGCAGGAAGCAGGGCGCGAGCTGCGCCGGTTTTTCACAGCGGCGAAAGGGTGCGTGCTGTGCGACGCGGACTACTCTCAAATAGAGCTTAGGATACTTGCGCATATGGCAAGCGATTCCGAGATGATAGGGTCGTTTAACGCCGGGGAGGATATTCACACCAACACGGCGGCCGAGGTGTTCAATATGCCTCCCGCGCTGGTCACCCCTCTTATGCGCAGCAGAGCCAAGGCGGTCAATTTCGGCATTGTTTACGGAATCGGCGCGTTTTCGCTCTCAAAGGACATAGGCGTTACAAGGGCGGAGGCCGACCGGTATATAAAAGGCTATTTCGAGGTATATCCGGGAGTCGCGGAATATATGGAGAAAACCGTAAGAGAGGCAAAGGAACGGGGCTATGCGCAGACCCTGTTCGGGCGCAGGCGATATCTGCCCGAGCTTGCCTCCTCCAACGCTAACCTTCGCGCCTTCGGGGAAAGGGTCGCGCGCAACATGCCTATTCAAGGTACGGCGGCCGACATTATTAAAATAGCGATGGTCAGGGTATGGGAACGCCTGCGTAAACAGCAACTCAAAGCAAAGCTCATATTGCAGGTGCATGACGAGCTGCTGGTGGAAGCCCCGGAGGACGAGGCGGAGGTTGTAACACATATCCTGAAAGAGGAAATGGAGTCCGCGTGTGAGATGGCCGTGACCCTTCTCACCGAGGTACACACGGGCAAGACCTGGTATGACGCCAAGGGATAAATATAATTTTAGATTGTTCTATATGCGGGGAGGATTGAAATCAAGCTATGAAAAAAGTTTTATTTGTCTGTACCGGAAACACCTGCCGCAGCCCCATGGCGCAGATGCTGTTCAATCAGGCGGCGAAGGAAAAAGGACTTGAAAATGAGGTTACGGCGGATTCTGCGGGGCTTGCCGCATTTGGCGGAGGAAAAATCTCAAGAGGGGCGCTGGAGGCGCTCTTGGAAATGGGAATAGACGCATCGGATTACCGCGCCAAAGGTGTAAGCCATGAAATTATATCCGAGGCGGATTTGATCGTGGCAATGACCTATGAGCACAGGCGCGTTTTTGAAAGCATGGATGAATCGGAATCCGTTTTGGATAAGCTTTATACGCCTAACGGAGGAATATCCGATCCGTACGGCGGGGATATTACGGTTTACCGGGCGACCAGAGACGAGATTTCAAAAATGCTGCCGGCGGTATTTGAGCGATTGGGGTATACTGCTCCTTAATCAAAACTTGTGCCCTTACTAATATTTTAATCAAGGAGTAGTATAAGTGATGAACAGCGGAGAAATCCACATTACCAAAATGCTGCAAAAGCATATTCCCGCGCTTTGCCGGCTTGAGCTTGAGTGTTTTTCGCAGCCCTGGTCGATGAAATCGCTTGAAAGCCAGCTTTCGAATCCGGTGGCGCGGTTTTTTGTGGCGTTACTCGAGAATGAAACCGCAGGTTATATCGGTATGGCACATGTACAAAATGAAGCTTATATACACAATATCGCGGTTTTTGGATGCTACAGGCGAAAAGGCATAGCATCTGCGCTTTTAAAAAAGGTGGATGAATACGCGCTGGAATCCCGGCTTGAAAGCGTCTCGCTGGAGGTTCGCGCGTCAAACAACCCTGCGATTTTGCTGTATGAAAAATCCGGCTACACTTTTGAGGGCGTACGGCCGTGCTTTTATCAGTTCCCCGATGAAAACGCGTTTATCTATACTAAGCGATATTCCACCGACCAATCGCAGTCCCCTTCTCCTTGAGAATAATTTGCGGCAATAACAGCGACACTTCGCGATTTAAATCAACTTAAAAATTAGTAGTCGGTATTGTATAGTTGATGTGATAGTGATGCTTACGATATAAATGATCTTAGAAAAAGAATAATATGATTTAATGGGCGATATGACACAAAGGGCACGACCAGTTTTCCGGCCGTGCCCTTGATTTTTTAGAACGGTTTGATAGACGCCTCATGATTATATGCTAAATCAAAAAACCGCCGTTGGGGCTTAGCACCTGTCCGGTAATAAAATCGCCTGCGTCCGACGCCAAAAATAAAATCGCGCGAGCCACTTCTTCTGGCCGCCCCAAACGTCCTAAAGGAGTTTGCATAGCAAGCGCGTCTATATCCTCCGCCGACAGCCCTGCGTTCATTTCGGTGTCTATAACGCCGGGCGCAACACAGTTTACCCGAATTCCCGATGGACCCATCTCTTTGGCTAAGGCTTTGGTCAGCCCTATCACCGCCGCCTTTGAGGTACTGTATGCCACCTCGCAGGACGCTCCCGCAATCCCCCAAACTGAGGAAATATTCACAATACTGCCGCCGCCCATGTCTATTATGTCCCGAAGTGCACATTTGCAGCAATTGAACATCCCGGTTACATTGACTCGCAGCATTTCGTTAAAATCCCGCTCTGTCGTATCCAAAAACAACTGCTGTCTGGCAATACCGGCGTTGTTGATCAGTACGCCAACCGCACCGAAGCGTTTTTTAATCTCTGAGAACATTTTTTCCACCGCCGCCCGATCGCCCACATCCGCCTTAAAGATATCGGTGTCGGCGCCCAGAGCCAAGCACTCTTTTAAAAGTGCCTCTGCCCGCGCCTTGCCGGTATTATAATGGGCGGCTATATTATATCCATGCCGTGCAAACAGCCGGGCTGTGGCCGCGCCTATTACGCCGGATGCCCCTGTGATCAGCGCTGTTCGATTCATTGCGATACCTCAATCTTTTCAGATAATAGAGTGTTCCTACTTTTCACTCCGATTGTATCACACTTAAATCACCGGAACAACAAAATACGATAAAATAAGCCTCAAAACATTTGACATCCCGCCTCCGATACGTGTACAATTATGTAATTACAGTACATGATAAGGGGAATAAATTTTTATGAAGATTTTGGTGATCAACAACGGCTCATCCTCACTCAAATATCAGCTTATTGACCCTGGAACCGAACAGGCGGTTTGCAAGGGGCTTTGCGAGCGCATAGGCATAGAGGGCGGGAAAATCACGCATAAGACCGATTCCGGCAAATATGTTTTCGAGCTTTCCATCCCGACACACACCGACGCGTTTCATCAAATGCTGTCCATAATGACGAAGGGCGAAGGCGCCGTAGTTAAATCCAAAGATGAGATTGCCGCTGTGGGGCATCGCATCGCGCACGGCGGAGAGCAATTCGACAAAAGCGCTGTCATCACCGACGAAATTTTCGAGATGATAGAAGCCACCAGATCACTTGCCCCGCTGCATATCCCTGCGCATGTTCAGGGCGTACGTATCGCGAGGGAAATTTTTGGCGCTCATATTCCTCAGGTCGCCGTATTTGACACGGCATTTCACCAGACCATGCCTCCCCGCGCCTATATTTATCCCATTCCCTACAGTTATTACACCGAGCACGCTATACGCCGTTACGGTTTTCACGGCACAAGCCACCGTTATGTCAGCGCCAAAGCGGCCTCCTTTCTGAATCGGCCTATAGAAACGCTTAAAATCGTCACCTGCCATTTGGGCAACGGCTCTTCCCTAGCCGCAATAAAATGCGGCGTCAGCATTGACACCAGTATGGGTCTGACTCCTCTGGGCGGAATCATGATGGGTACCCGTTCGGGTGATATTGATCCCGGGGTTTTGCCTTATATTGCCGAGGTGACCGGAAAAAACCTTGCCGAAATTGATGGCGAGCTGAATAAGCAGTCGGGATTTTTAGGGGTTTCCGGCCTTTCCAGCGACAACCGGGACGTAGAAATTGCCGCCGCGAACGGACATAAAATGGCCGATCTCGCACAGGAAATCTGCGCGTATCAAATAAGCAAATTCATCGGCGCTTACGCCGCCGCCATGGGCGGGCTGGACTGCGTGGTATTTACCGGCGGCATAGGAGAGCACTCAAGCGATATACGTGAGAGAGCCTGCCAGGATTTAGGCTTTTTGGGGATTAAAATCGACGGCGAAAAAAACGCCGAAAAACACCCGCGCGATATTTCCTTGGAAAACTCCGCGGTGCGCACGTTGGTCATCCCCACCGATGAGGAAATGCTAATAGCACTGGACACCTACGCGGTTTTGAAAACCTCAATATGCGAAGCCGTAAAAGTTTGTTTACGTTTTGTTTCTTGTCTTGTCAATACATTAGGAGTATAATTTAACTGATATTATTTCGCAACAGTACCGGATTATGATACTTCACGCGCAATACGGCACGGTTTCGGCTTTAGCCTGAAGTACCGTGTGTTTAGCGCAGATTTATAAATCATAGCTGGTATTTTATCAAACTGTTATATATCCAAACCACTTGAAAACAAAGTTTTCAAGTCAGCAGGCT
>DOZQ01000004.1:23669-34819 GCA_003517915.1 Oscillospiraceae bacterium
CTCGGTTTTGAAATGGTTCTAGTATAAAATTGGTTTTTGCACATCAAAATCATCAACGAAACAACTGCCCCACAAGGAGGGGAGGACGCTTGCATCATCACGACGACCATGACGTAAAAATATTTGACGGTCTTACCCGCCATAACGCAAAGCCAGTCTCCTCTTTCGATGTAAGCGACATTGAGCGGGAACTGGAAGCAGCCAGAGAAAGCGGTAAAACCGACATTGCACGGAGGCTTGGCAGGCAGCTGGCAATGAGTCTGCATGAGCAGAAGGGACTGCACCGATTCGGTGCGGACGACTGTGACGAGTCGACAGTCGGCATTCAAAGGAAGCTTCTTTTGGCTTTTTGCATCGACAACTGTATAGATCAGGCCGGTCTCGGGAGCGTTCTTGAGGGGATTGTCATCAATTCCTTTTACGAAAACCTCAGTCGACTGGATCCGGCTCTCTACAACGATATACGTCAGTCGGGCGCTTTGTCCTTCTATTTTTTGGCGGGACGCAGGGGCGGTGATAGTGAACGTCATATAGCGAATACTTTCGCCATGCTCTGCGGCTATGACGGCAACCACATTTTCGAGGAATACGGCGAGGCGCTCTACTCCAAATTCACGGCTACGGTGGCGGCTAAAATCAAAAACACGGGATTATAGTTAAGAGAGGTTGTCATAATTTCATCTTATGACGACCCCTCCTAGAGCAACTTAAAAAACTCCTGTTATGACAAATTGACATAACAGGAGTTTTTATATTTTAAAAATTTGAAAAGATTATTCCGCAGGCGCGTTATTAATATCGTCCGGGCTCTGCTCCGCAGGGGGCGTATTGACATCTGCCTGTGTTTCGGGCGCATCAACATCCTTCTGAGCATCATCAGTTGAAGCCACCACCGCATCTGGCTCGGTTATGGGCGGCGCACCCTCTTCGGCGGCGGATTCATCTTCAAGCAACGCGCGGATTGACAGGCTTACGCGTTTCTTGTCAAAGTCTATATCGGTAATCTTTACATTCATTTTATCGCCAATTTTAAGCACGTCCTGCGGCTTCTCAATGCGACGGTCTGCAATCTGCGAGATGTGGATCAGCCCGTCTATGCCGGGCAGAATGTTCGCGAACGCGCCGTAGGCCGCCATATTGACAATCGTCGCCGGCACGACCGAACCCACGGGGTAATCTCTTTTCAGAACCTCCCAAGGGTTATCCTCGGTCTTTTTATAACCCAGCGATATCTTCTTTTTCTCCGTATCTATATCCTTAATGAAAACCTCGACGGTGTCGCCAACATTTATAACCTCACTAGGATGCTTGATACGTACCCAAGAAAGCTCGGAAATATGCACCATACCGTCCACTCCGCCCAAATCGACAAACGCGCCGTAGCTGGTTATGGACTTGACCTTGCCGGTATATATCTTGCCGACCTCCGCCGTTTCCCAAAAGACCTTTTCCTGCTCCTTGCGCAGCTCACGAGCCACCGAACGGATTGAGCCGACCGCACGGCGCCCCCGGTTTATCTCAATAATCCTGAACTTCACCTTGGTTCTCAGCATATCCTCAAGCGGCTCGTTTCTCGACATGGTTGCCTGAGAAGCGGGCACAAACACGCGCACACCGTTTGAGACGACGATCACGCCGCCCTTGATGACCTCGGTTACGGTACCTTCCAATATATCCTCGGAGTCTTTCGCGGCTACGATATCGTCCCAACCCTGTTTGGAGTCAAAGCGGCGCTTAGAAAGCATAACGGTACCTTCCTGATCGTTAGTCCGCATTACAATCAGATCGATGGTATCGCCCACCTTGCAAATGTCTTCAGGCTTTACAGCCGCGTCGTTGGATAATTCATTCAAAGGAACAAATCCGGCGTGCTTGCGTCCAATGTCGACTTGAATCTCGGTCGGCCCTATGGACATAACCACACCTTTAACCTTCTGATCAGTGTTTAAATTATTGAGAGAAGCTTCCAGTGCTTCCTCAAAAGTCATTTCATCAAAAGACTTTTTCGCGTTCTCCTCTCCTACAGAATTTTCCGCCCCTGTCTCCTGCGCGTTTTCCGGCGCTACAGGCGCTTTTTCGTTTTCGTTGCCTTCCGTAGAATTAAACATCTCAGACATGGTTTCGACTACCTCCTTTATTATCCAAGCGGGTGTGGACGCACCCGCAGTAACGCCGATAACCGGCACGCCACCAAGCTCTTCCGCCTTTGGAAGCTCTTCGGCTGTCTCAATATGATAGGTTACGGCATTCGGCTCGCATACTTCCGCCAATTTTCGGGTATTCGAGCTTTTTTTGCCACCGACAACAACCATCACGTCACACCTTTTTGAAAGCGCTTCAGCCTCCGATTGCCGCCTGAATGTAGCATTACATATTGTATCAAAAATTTTCGCGTTTGTATATACCCTTTTTAAGGTTTTTTGACAAATTAGCCATGCTTTTGAGTGAAAAGTTGTCTGTGCCACCGCGACTACCGGTTTATTATGTAATTCTGGGTGTGTTTTTATCAGCTTTTCAAGATCATGTTCACTTCCAAATATATAAGAATCGCCCGCACAATAGCCGCGTATGCCTATAAGCTCCGGATGGCTCTCGTCCCCCGCTATAAGCACCGCCGCGCCGTTTTTCGACGCCCTTTCGACAATGGTGTGGATTTTTCTCACATACGGGCAGGTGGCGTCACGGTATTCGATTTTGCTGGCTTTTATCTTTTCGAGCATCTCAGCCGGAATACCGTGCGATCTTATAACCAGCACACTGCCGTGCGGCGTCTGGCGCGGTTCCTCAAGCGTTACGACCCCGCGCTCGGTTAGACGCCTTACGATTTGCGGGTTGTGGATGATCTCACCCAAGGTGCACACGCGGCGGCCTTCGTCCAGCAGCTTTTCAACCAGACTTACGACCCTGTCCACCCCAAAGCAAAATCCCGCCGTTTTCGCGACCTCAATTTTCAATTTCCCGCCTCCCAAAGGGCTCGGATTTCCTCCATTATACGACCCGCCGCCGCCTTGATCTCGCTCGGAAGTCCCTGTTTAACCGCGAGCTCCCCGTTTGGGATAATTTTGCCGATACGGACGGTCACCCGCCTGAAGGGACGTATTTTGCCTTTCACCGCAATCGCCGCCGGCAGCACGTCCGCTCCGGTCTGCGCGGCAATCATCGCCACGCCGGATTTTGCGCGCTGCGGCGTCAGATCCTTTGAACGCGTACCCTCCGGGAAAATCCCCATTATGCGGCCCTGTTTTATAATGTCCTCTCCCGTGTGGATTCCGCTTTGACCGCCCGCGCCGCGCCTGACCGGAAACGCGCCCAGAGATTTCAGCAGCCAGCCCAAAAACCGGTGATTAAACAGCTCCTCTTTAGCCATATAAAACACAGGACGTTTCACGGCAAGCGACAGATAAACCGGATCCATATAGGAGATGTGGTTACAGCAAAGCACAATCCCCCCTGTTTTGGGGACATTCTCTCTTCCCACAATCTTCATGGGAAAAATAAAAAACAGCACCGCCCTTACCGTAATTAACAAAATGGAATATAAAAATCTCAGCTTTACCGCCCCCCGACATTTATGCGCTCGCTCACCACCGAATACAACCTCTCCATAGACTGCTCTTTTTCCATGCCGGTCGTGTCGATCAGCACCGCGTCATGAGCCTTTCTCAGCGGCGCAGTCTCGCGGTGAGTGTCGTTGTAATCCCGGCGGCGCATATCCGAAAGCACCTCGCTGTAATCCGCCTTTATTCCTTGTTTTTCCAGCTGACTCAGGCGGCGCTGGGCGCGCTCCTTCACATCAGCCGTCAAAAAGATTTTTAACGTCGCGTTCGGCAGCACGACCGTTCCAATATCTCTGCCGTCCATAATCACATTGCTTTGCTCAGCAATTTTACGCTGCAATTCCAGCAAAAAATCCCTTACCGTCGGATGCGCCGACACGTCCGACGCAGCCATTGACACCTCCGGCGCACGTATCTCCTCTCCGATCTCGTTTCCATTGAGATAAATGCGCTGGCTTCCGTCCCTGTGCTCCAGTCGGATATCTAGCCCCTTAAGGCTTTCGGCCACTGCCTCCGAATCTTTTGTCTCGATCTTTTTTTCGAGCATATACAGCCCAATAGTGCGGTAGAGTGCCCCCGTATCCGCATAGATATATCCAAGCCTGTCCGCCAGCGCTTTCGCGAGCGTGCTTTTGCCCGCACCGGACGGCCCGTCAACGGCAATGCTAATCATATCTCCCATTCCTTTACTCTTCCTCCGGCTCCGCCGCGGCCAAGCCCGCCAAAAATCCTGTGGAAAACGCGATTTGCAGATTGTAGCCACCGGTGTAGGCATCCACATCCAGCACCTCTCCCGCAAAAAGCAGACCCTTTATCAGCTTCGAGCGCATGTCCCTTGGGGATATTTCTCCCACCTGCACCCCGCCGCTAGTCACGACCGCTTCATCTATCGGCCTGAATTCCTTTACGGTCATCCTGAAATCCTTCAAAAGCAAGACCAGCCTGCGGCGCATTTCCCTTGTAATCTGGTGCACCTTGAGCGACGGCGGAATCCTTGACCGCTTTACCATGACCGGTACAAGCTTTTTGGGCAGTAAATCGCTCAGCGCGTTTATATAGTCCTTTGAAGCATATTTCAAAAAATCCTCCTGCACGCGCAGATCCAGGCGTTCTATTGTCAGCGCGGGCTTCAGATCCAGCGACAGCCGGTAACGCCCGTCGGACATATCCCGCAGGTGGGCGCTGGCGCTTAAAATAACCGGCCCCGAAACACCAAAATGGGTGAACATAAGCCCCCCGAAATCCTTGTAAACCGCCCTGTCCTTAAGCTTATCCAAAACCAAAAGACCCGTATTGCGCAGGCTCAGCCCCACCAGATTAGACACAAACCCTTCCCGGACAACCAGCGGCACCAGCGACGGCACGGGCGGCACAACCGAATGTCCCGCTTGCTCCGCGAGCGTATATCCGTCGCCCGTAGAACCGGTAACCGGATAGCTTTTGCCGCCTGTGGCCACTATAACATTATTCGCATACAGTTTTTCCCCGTCCTCAAGGGATATACCCCGCACGCGTCCTTCGTCTTTCAAAAACGAAACAGCGCGTCCTTGACGAAAGCGCACCCCGCAGCGCCGCGCTTCCCCGACAATCGCGTCAACAATATCCACCGCGCGGTCGGAAGCGGGAAATACCCGGCGTCCTCTTTCGGTTTTCAGCGGCACTCCCATCTCTTCAAACCAGTTCATAACATCCCCGGGCATAAATTTTGAAAACGCGGTATATAAAAACCGTCCGTTTTTGGTCATATTCTCAATGAGCTCCGGCAATTCCGCTTTGTTGGTAAGATTGCAGCGCCCTTTCCCGGTAAGCATCAGCTTTCGCGCGGGGCGGGCGTTCCTTTCGACCAGCGTAACCATGACGCCTTTTTTCGCGGCGGTGATGGCCGCCGTCAAACCTGCGGGTCCCCCGCCGACAACAATACAGCTTGTCTCCATCGGATCTTCCTTTCCGACAGTGTTATATTAAATATATTACTCTGTAAAAGTCAAAAAATCAAGCTTGCACAATAATTACTGCGCAAGCTCCGGGGGCATGCCTATGTCCTCACCCATATTCTCGGTATACAAAAGCTCCACGATGTCTCCGTCGTAAATGTTTGTAATTCCAGCGCTTTCAAAAACGCTCATGAATTCCCCGTTTACACGCATTACCCAAAAACCCTCGGCACCGGATTTCTGAGAATTTCCTATACGGAGGATTTCAAGGCTGTCCCCGATGCCGCTGAATTCAAACGGAATGTCTTTTTTTTCGGTAATATGGTCTATCATATCAAAAACGGTTGCACCGCTTTTTATGCCCATTTCGGTGCGTTCCAGCACTACCTCTCCCCCTGCGCCTACAATCTTAATCGTCGCGCTATGAAACGCTTCATCGGGCGGGGTAACCCGCTCGGTTCCGAAAAAAACCGCATAGAGCGACAGCAAAATCAGTATGGCGGCGACCATCAATCTTATAATCACTATGCTTTTTCTTTTTTTGAAATATTCGACAATCTTCATTACTTGGCTTACTAGCCCCTTTTCAGTATTTTTTCTATGGCTGGATGCAGCATACGGCAGTAAAGTACAATTACCCGGCTCATCCCGATATCATAAACTACGAAAATAAGATTCGCGGCGATGACGGCCGCTGGATAGACAAATCCGCCTAAAAAATCAAATGATTCAAAAGGATTTGCCGGTATGCCGAGTATAAAAATCAGCGCGGCGTAGGCCACCGCTCCGGCCGCGTTGAAAATCAGAAGCTTTATGAGTACCCTCATCCACTTTTGGCCAAGCAGCTCAATGCGGGATTTTACAACAGGATAATATCCCAAAAAGACGACAAAAAAAAGCAACGCCTGTTTATCCGGCGTCATAAAAGAAAGCAGCGTCACCGCAAAATAAGAGAGCAGCGCCCATTTCCAATTTATTTCAATCACCAGCACCACAAGCAAAAATCCGGCAAGAGCGGGCGCTGCCAGCGTGGCGACATTTATGAAGGTAAGCAGCATAACCACCGTGCAAAGCGCCGTGACAATACCGCACACCGCAATTTTCCCTGTTCGTTTCAACTCCGACACTTCCTATTTGAAAAGCAGATTATAGCGTATGATTAACAGCAGGAGATAAGATCGCCACCCATGCATTCGCAGCAGCAATCCGCACAGATAAGCGAGCTGCACACGTCACAGCCCGAACAGCCTCCGCCCATTCCCGTGCCCGTAGGCCGGTATCCTCGGTAACCTCCGCCGTAGCCGCCGCGCTGACGCTGCATCTGGTTAAGAGCGGCTTTATATTCCGCGTTGCCGGGATCCATACGGCAGGCGGTGGAAAAGCTCGTGTAGGCGTCTTCAAACCAGCCCCTGCGAAACAGTACGCTGCCGTTCAAAAAATACCACTCGGCGTCCCTTCGCGCAACCGGCACCCCATCCAAAAGCTCCTGAGCTTCCTCCATGCGGTTAGCGGCAATAAGCGCGCGGATATCTTTAAAATTCGAGTTCGCGTACGAGCCGTCAAATCCGCTTGAACCGCCCTTAGTGCGGCGCTCAAGCAGAATCTGGTCATAAGCCTCGTTAATCTCTTTCATTTTATCCCCGGCCAGATCAGACAGCGGGTTGTCGCTGTAATTGTCCGGATGATATTTGCGCGCCAGCTCTCGGTAGGCGCTTTTTATCTCTTCGTCGGTCGCGTTTCTCGACACCCCAAGAACTGCGTACGGATCTTTCATGCTACTCCACAATCTCCTTTGTCTTGTCTTCCCCCAGCACATGTTTTTGCACCGCCGGCAGCCCAAGATAAATAATGTTGGCCAAAATATCATAATACCGCTTTATATCAAGAAGCTCCAAAGCCGCGCCCGCCTGCTGCACGCAGACATTCAAGGTCGCTATCGTCTCGAGCTTCGCGGTTTTGAGGTCATCGCCGGGTTTTAAGCCGTATTTAAGAGCTATGGGATTATAGCCTCCCCGCGCTAAATCGTCCTCAATGTCGTCGAGCGCGTCTATGAGATAGACCCATTTACCTATACAGTAACCCAAAGAATAAAGCACCCTTTTCGAAGTGTCGTCCGGCGCTCTGAGAGCAAAAATTTCAGCCAGCGCCCCTGCGGAGGGATCCCCCGCGCGGTCGGTTCCCTCAAACGAGCCCCGTTCAATTTCAGACTGCTTTTTCATCGCGCGGCCTATAATCTCGTCAACCTCAGGATATTTCTTTTTTGCCCGCCTTCTCGCGAGCGCAAAAAGAGGATAAACAAGGCGCTTGCCCACACTACCCCAAAATCCCGAGTCCTCAATGTCGTCCAGCAGCTTGTAATAGATCATGCACATGGCGACCGCAGAGGTAAATTCCAGGCTTTCGCTTTTGTTCTTCGTACGGTTGCATTTTACCAAAGGATTAAAAGCGCACCGGCGTTTTACAAAGCGCGGACAGTCTTTTTCCATAGCCAGCAGCAACACGCCCAAAAATGTGAAGTCATAGCTTAAGGTAAGCCGCGCGGCCGGGCCGTAGCCCCTGCCCAGTTCACGGCAAAGCGAACAGTAAACCGCTTTATACAGTTCATATTCTTTGACCCGCATTTCCGGTTTATTCGCTTTGATATAGCCAAACAATACGATGCCCTCGTTTTCCCTTTTATCTGATATATTTTACAGTATGCACCCCGCAATATCAATTAACAATGTGTGAATTTTCGATAAATAAGCCATTATGCGTATATATGAAATAACGGGCCTCCAAAATATCCAAAATTTTGGAGGCCCGACACGCTCTATAAAACCGTTTTTAAATACTGGCCCGTGTAAGAGCCTTCGGCCACCGCGACCTCCTCTGGGGTGCCGCAGGCGATCACCAGCCCGCCCCTGTCGCCGCCCTCTGGGCCCAAATCTATAATATGATCGGCGGTTTTAATCATGTCAAGATTGTGCTCTATAACCACAACCGTATTCCCGGCATCCACCAGCTGCTGCAAGACATAAATCAGCTTGTGCACGTCGGCGGTGTGAAGCCCGGTGGTGGGCTCGTCCAGAATATATATGGTTCTGCCGGTTGCGCGCTTTGAAAGCTCGGTCGCAAGCTTAACCCGCTGTGCCTCGCCGCCCGAGAGTGTCGTCGCGGGCTGCCCTATCTTGATATATCCCAGCCCGACGCGGTAAAGGGTTTCGAATTTACGGGCGATTTTCGGAATGCTGCCGAAAAACTCCATGCCCTCCTCCACCGTCATCTCCAAAACGTCAAAAATGTTTTTGCCCTTGTATTTTATCTCCAGCGTTTCGCGGTTGTAACGGCTGCCCCCGCACACCTCGCAGGGGACGTAGATATCCGGCAGAAAATGCATTTCTATCTTTAAAATTCCGTCGCCCTGGCAGGCTTCGCACCGTCCGCCCTTGACGTTGAAGGAAAACCTGCCGGGGCTGTAGCCCCTCATCTTGGCGTCCTGCGTCTGGGCAAAAAGCTCCCTTATATCACCGAATACACCCGTATACGTCGCGGGATTAGAGCGCGGGGTGCGGCCTATCGGTGCCTGGTTTATGTCTATGACCTTGTCAAGCTCCGCAAGCCCTTCAATGCGGTCATGGGCACCCGCGCGGCATTTCGCTCCGTTCAGGTTATGCGCCAGATGCTTGTAAAGCACGTCGCTTATAAGCGACGATTTGCCCGAGCCGGAAACTCCTGTCACACAGACATATTTCCCAAGCGGAATTTCAACATCTATGTGCTTGAGATTATTCTCGCTGGCTCCGCAGATTTTCAGTATTTTCCCACTGCCCTCCCGGCGTTTTTCCGGCAGCTCTATTTTCTTTCTGCCCGAAAGGTATGCTCCGGTCAATGAATCCCGGCAGTTTTTAATGTCCTCCACGCTGCCCGCGCAGATGACCTTGCCGCCGTGAATTCCCGCTCCCGGCCCTATGTCGACAATATAGTCCGCCGCGTACATCGTGTCCTCGTCGTGCTCCACCACGACCAGCGTATTTCCGATATCCCTCAGCCGCTTGAGGGTACCAAGCAGCTTTTCGTTGTCCCTTTGGTGCAGGCCGATGCTCGGCTCGTCCAGCACATAAAGCACGCCCATAAGCGACGAGCCGATCTGGGTCGCGAGCCTTATACGCTGGCTTTCTCCTCCCGACAGGGTGCCCGAGGAACGGGAGAGGGTCAGATACTCCAGCCCAACGCTTTTTAAAAAGTCCAGCCGCTCGCATATCTCTTTTATGACCTGCCCGCCTATCATCGCGTCCCGCTCGGACAATTTCAAATCTTTCATAAACCCCAGCGCGTCGGTTATGGACATGCGGCTGACCTTATCGATGTTCGCGTCTCCCACCGTGACCGACAGCGACTGCGGGCACAGCCTCGCCCCGTGACAGTCCGGACATGGATTGACGCTCATATATTCAGCAATTTCTTCTTTGATCCAGTCGCTGTTTGTCTCGCGGTAACGCCGGTCAAGATTGTTTATTACCCCCTCAAAGGCGGTGTAATAGGTGCCGCTGCCGTAATCGCTCGTGCGGGTCACAGTAATTTTTTCGCCCTTTGTCCCATACATCAGTATCTTTTTCACCTGCTCTGGCAGATTTTTATATGGGGTATCGAGCGAAAAATTATATTTTTTTGAAAGCGCCGAAAAATACATCTGCGCTATGGTGTTGCCCTCGGCGGAGCTCCAGCCGCTTGCCTGAATCGCGCCTTGCTTTATCGAAAGGTTTTTATTCGGCACAATCAGTTCCTCGTCGATTTTCATATAGATGCCCAGCCCCGAGCATTTTTTGCACGCGCCGAACGGGTTGTTGAAGGAAAACATCCGGGGGGTAAGCTCTTCTATGCTCGCCCCGTGCTCGGGACATGCGTAGCTCTGGGAAAACAGCAGCTCCTCTCCCCCGACCACGTCCACAAGCGTAAGGCCGCCTGTCAGACCCGACGCGGTTTCCAGAGAATCCGCCAGGCGCGCGCGTATCTCGTCGTTTACGGTCAGACGGTCGATCACCAGCTCTATATTGTGTTTTTTGTTTTTCTCAAGCGAAATTTCCTCTGACAAATCATAGATGATACCGTCCGCCCGCACCCGCACAAAGCCGGATTTACGCGCCGATTCCAGCTCCTTTTGATGCTCGCCCTTGCGCCCGCGCACCACCGGCGCCAATATCTGAATTTTTGTGCCCTCTTCGAGCGACATCACCTGATCGACTATTTGATCTACCGTCTGCTGTTTTATTTCCCGGCCGCAGACCACGCAGTGCGGCACGCCTATGCGCGCGTAAAGCAGCCGCAGATAGTCGTGTATCTCGGTGACCGTGCCGACGGTCGAGCGCGGATTTTTACTTGTGGTTTTCTGGTCGATGGAAATCGCCGGTGACAGCCCTTCAATGCTTTCAACGTCCGGTTTTTCCATCTGGCCCAAAAACTGCCTCGCGTAAGAGGACAGCGACTCGACATACCGGCGCTGTCCCTCGGCATACAGCGTGTCAAACGCGAGAGACGATTTCCCCGAACCGGAAATTCCGGTAAACACCACCAGCTTATCTCGGGGTATGGTCAAATCTATTCCTTTTAAATTGTGTTCGTTCGCGCCTTTAATTACAATTTTATCCGCCAATGTCTTTATCCCTTTTCTGCCGCTCCG
>DOZQ01000004.1:34883-43844 GCA_003517915.1 Oscillospiraceae bacterium
TTTTGAGCGCCGCTTAATTATAGCATAATAGAATTTGTAAAACAAGTGTTCTTTTAAAATTTTCACCGTAGCAAATGGACACCCTCTGTGGCAAACAACGAATATTTCTGGCTTTTGAGAATAGCCGTCCTTGGGTTATTCATGAATCGCCCCTACAGCAGGTATCGAAGCGTTCTATTTTCCCTCGCGCAGCTTTTTGATCCGGTCACGCAGATAAGCGGCGTGCTCAAACTCCAAAAGCTTGGCTGCGTCTTTCATCTCACGCGACAAACGCTCGATAAGCGCCTCCCGCTCCCTTTTGGACATGTGCTTTACCGGCTTGTCGGAACCCTTGTCCGCCTTGGCGCTGATCTCAATGATCTCGCGCACATCCTTTATAATTGTTTTGGGGATAATGCCGTGTTCTTTATTGTACCGCGTCTGTATCTCCCTGCGGCGCGCGGTTTCGCTTATCGCCCTTTCCATAGACGGCGTCACATGGTCGGCGTACATAATGACCTCCCCACCCGCGTTGCGCGCCGCGCGTCCCACCGTCTGCACAAGCGAGGTTTCTGAGCGCAGAAAACCTTCCTTGTCAGCATCTAGGATGACCACCAGCGAGACCTCCGGCAAATCCAGCCCCTCACGCAGCAGATTGATGCCCACGAGCACGTCAAACTCGCCTGTGCGCAGGTCGCGTATTATTTCCATGCGCTCCATTGTGTCGATATCGTGATGCATATACCGCACCTTGATGCTCATATCCTCAAGGTAATCGGTCAAATCCTCCGCCATTTTTTTGGTCAGCGTCGTGATTAAAACCCGCTCTTTTTTGTCCACCCGCTTGTTTATCTCCGAAACAAGGTCGTCTATCTGCCCATCGGTCGGCCGCACCGATATTTCCGGGTCAACCAGCCCTGTCGGGCGGATCACCTGCTCGACGATTCTGGCGGAATGCTCCCGCTCAAATGCGCCCGGCGTGGCGCTTACAAAAACCACCTGATTTACCCTGCTATAAAATTCATCGAAATTTAAAGGCCGGTTGTCGAACGCGGAGGGCAGGCGGAAACCGTAATCCACGAGATTTTTTTTGCGTGCGTAATCCCCGCCGAACATGCCGCGCACCTGCGGCAGCATGACATGCGACTCGTCCACAAACAAAAGATAATCCTTCGGGAAAAAGTCCAGCAGCGTAAACGGCGTCGAGCCGGGCGGCCGGCCGGATATTACCCGGGAATAATTTTCTATTCCCTTGCAGATTCCGACCTCCCTGAGCATTTCAATGTCGTAAAGCGTCCGCTGGCGTATGCGCTGCGCCTCTATAAGCTGGCCGCCGGCTTCAAAAAATTTGACCCGCTCTTTCATTTCACTCTCAAGCTCGGCGAGCGCCACCTCCATTTTGTCCCGCGGGACAATGTAGTGAGAGGCCGGATATATCGCGGTGTGCTGAAGCAAACCCCTCAGCTCGCCGGTAAGCACATTTATCTCAGAAATGCGCTCGACCTCGTCGCCAAAAAATTCCACCCTTATCGCCGTGTCGTTGTAATAGGCGGGGAATATCTCGACGACATCCCCGCGCACACGGAATTTATTGCGCATAAAATTTATGTCGTTGCGCTCATACTGGATCTCCACCAGCTTTCTTATCAGGTCGTCCCGCTTTTTGCTCATGCCTGGGCGCAGTGAAATCACCATATTGCGGTAATCTATGGGGTTGCCCAGCGAATAAATACAGGAAACGCTCGCAACGATTATGACGTCGCTGCGCTCTGAAAGAGACGAGGTAGCCGAATGCCGCAGCTTGTCGATCTCGTCGTTTATGGCAGAATCCTTTTCTATGTAGGTGTCGGTGCCGGGGATATACGCCTCCGGCTGATAATAGTCGTAGTAGCTCACAAAATACTCAACCGCGTTATTCGGAAAAAACTCGCGGAACTCGCCGCACAGCTGCGCGGCAAGCGTCTTGTTGTGGGCAAGCACCAGCGCCGGCCGGTTTACCCTTTCTATTATATTGGCCATGGTAAAGGTTTTACCCGAGCCGGTGACGCCCAGCAGCGCCTGCTCCCGGTCGCCGTTAAGTATCCCCCGCGTCAGCCGGTCGATCGCCTGCGGCTGATCTCCCGTAGGGCGGTATTTGCTTTCGAGCTTAAATCTTTCCATGGCTATCCTCTCTATATGGGAGATTGCGGGTAGAGCCCGCAATCTCTTGTCATTTATTTTCGCGAAGTCCAAATGAGTTCTAAACAATTTTGTTTCTGTCATGGATTGCTTTTGACTTTATTTGATTCCGGTTATCCCTTGTATATGGTCTTTCTGAATTGCTGTTATCAAAATGTTATCAACGCTGATTTGGTTCATCATTAGATATGATATCCTAAAAAATCCATTGTAAATATCAAAAAGTAGCATATGGCAGTTTCGGTATCAACATCTTCTTTTTCGGCAATATCCTCAACAAGACGTTCTTTTAGTTTATCTAAGCTAAGCTCAAAAATCGGCTTGTCAAGCACACTCCATTCTCTTTCAGGATTATCATGCCCCCAAATGTCTAAGGCAATAGACGCATAGCCTTCTTCAAGAATTTTTTGATATATGTCACGGTTAATAGAATATTCTATTGCTTCTTTCTCTGCCAAATCTTTCTCTTTCATTACAATTCTTATCATATCCTGTGCCGCAAGGTTGTTGGTAAAATTTAGCTTTATCATCGTTGTCCCCTCCTGATTTATATCAATTCTTAAATCCAGCCAGTCTGGATTCGTTTTTTCGATCAGTTCGTTTTTTCCATTGTCTTTTCCAATTTTTCAAATGCTTCTCCCTCGCTATGACTCCCCTATTCTGTTTGTATATTCGTGGGAGATTACAGGTCAATCCCGCAATGACGAAACGTAAAATTGTAGGTTTGACAAAATATCACTGTAGGACATGAGGTTATTTTGCTCGCGTAAGTGTTTTGATGTGCAGCTTTATTTTCTTAATTGCCCAATCATAATGGCTTGCCGTAGCCGACACACAATAACTTCCCAGTGTAGATCCGCCTGTCCACGAAAAAGAGCCTTTAACAAACAGTTCATCTCCTGAAAAAGTTTCAATTAGCGCCATTACCTCACCATGGCTTTCTTTTACCATATCTCTGGACGTGTTGTAGGGCGTGGCTTGATGCTTTTTCCAAAACTCAACATTCATATCACCATATGTCCTCCAGTTATACGGCAAAGGTAAAAATGGCTTTTCTTCACCATTTTTGTTTGCTTTTACCCAGTTCAATAATAGCTGATGCCATTCGTACAAATGAACAAGCACATCACGCAAGTTGTTGTCCCGCGCCCAATGCGCTTCTTTTTTATTCGAAATATCACCAAAATTAAAATTTGTATTTTGCTCATCAGCGGTCATGGAATCGATGAACTTCCACATCTTTTCAAATTGTTCATTCGCTGCTCGAATCAAGTCGGGCTTTGTTGTTGGTCTGGGCATGGTAATACCTCTACAAATACAAATTTTATCCGTAATGGCGAATTTCATATCCACCGCGCAATTATCTTGCGTAGTATTTCTTTGCTTTTGCCATATCCTGCGGGCTGTCAACCCATTCTTCTATAAAGCCGCAGTTGCAGCATAAATATTTGGTGACCATCACGGCACTGAATACAGTGACGCCTGCTCTGATGTTATTTCCCATTCCGCCTGACTGAGTCTCCCCCGGGATTCTTATAATATCATTTGAATGGCATTTGGGGCATTCTTTCGTAAATTTCATTATTTATATATACCTCTTCAAAAAATACATTTTCTGTGCCGCCCGGCAAATACTTGTTGCTTCCGGCTTTATAAGGGTAATTCATGAATCGCGCGCGGGCGACCACACAGGGGCACCCCTACACCGTTTTACTTTAATTTTTGTTTACCCAGTCGGCGTCAAATAATATTATCAGCCGCTTTATCCAAAAATATCCTTAAGGCTCTCTGAATCAGCCATAGAGACATAATCCCCATCAGCCAGAATGATATGATCCACCAGAAATATTCCCACGGCGTCCAGAGCCTTCACCAGCTTTTCGGTCGTAGCGATATCCTGTCTGGAGGGAAGCGCAATCCCGCTCGGATGATTGTGGGCGATTATCACGCTGGTCGCGTTATGGCGCAACGCTATCTCGACGACCTTTCTTGTACTCACCTCCGCCGCGTTGACGCTGCCCTCGCTGACCACCGACCAATTGCGCACCGCGCCTTTACCGTCCATGCTGAGCAAAGATGTCACCTCGTGATTTATCCCGATATATTTATGCAGCAGATAATCCCCCGCCGCCTCGGTCGAATTGACAATCAATTCTCCGCTGTTGTATTTGTCGTCCTGATAAGCGCGGCTAAGCCCTGGGATCATTTTCAGAAGACACGCGGTGTTTTCTGAAATCCCCTTTATTTTTACAAGCTCCTCGTAAGGCGCGTCAAGCACCGCCGACAAAGATCCGAAGGCTCCAATCAGCCGGTGCGCCGTTTCGTTTGTGTCACGCCGCGCTATCGAATAAAAAAGTAGCAGCTCAAGAATATTGTGCTTTTCAAAAGAGTCCAGTCCTTCTTTTAAAAAGCGCTCCCTGAGCCTATCCCTGTGGCCCTCGTGGGCGGTACGCTCGGCCATTTCAGCTTTTTCTGCTGCCCGGTTTGACCGCAGGGAGCTTCCCCGCCCTGCACAGCGGACAGTCCTCCGGCGCGTAGGTGGCCACCTCAAACGAAATCACCGATTTATACGGCACGCCGAAATCAGCTTTTCCGCCGCTACGGTCGACAATCGAACCTACCCCGACTATATCGCCGCCGCTGTTTTTTATCAGTTCCAAAACCTCTTTTACCGAGCCGCCGGTCGTAACCACATCCTCGACTACAAGCACCCTTTGCCCCGGCTCTATAGAAAAGCCCCGCCGCAGGGTCATTGCGCCGTTTTCCCTCTCGGCAAAAAAGTTTTCACAGTAAAGCTTGCGACTGACCTCGTAGGCCATTTGGATTGCACCAAGGGCGGGTCCCACGACCACCTCCACATTCTCGTCCGCGAACTGCTCCGCCAGAGCCCCGCACAGCTCCTCGCTGTATTTGGTATTGCGGAAGATTTTAGCGCACTGCAAATACTTGTCCGAATGCCGGCCTGAGGTCAAGATGAAATGTCCCTGCTGCAGTACTCCCGCCTGCTCTAATATTTCTAGTACCCGCTGTCTGCTTATCATAATTACTACCTCTCAAATGTTATATATTATTGATATTATATACCATCTTTCATCTTTTTTAAAGCGGGATTTCATGATATAATGGTTTATGTTTTTATATAAATAACAGTTTGTTCGGAGCTTAACTATGAAAATCCTCACCGCAACCAAAAATGATGCGGGTCAGCGGCTGGATAAATTTTTATCAAAATCCCTGCCCTCGCTTCCCGCACCCCTTATGTACAAATATATAAGAACCAAACGTATAAAGCTTTGCGGCAGACGTGCGGCAATATCCGACCGCCTGAACCCTGGCGATCAGATTTCGCTTTATATAGCCGATGAGTTTTTCGAGAAAAAACCGGCCGACTATGATTTTCTAAAAGCTTCCAAAGCTTTGCGAATCGTTTATGAGGATGAAAATATTCTGCTGGCCGACAAGCCGCAGGGTCTGCTTGTCCACCCGGACGACAGGGAATACTGTGATACGCTCATCGGCCGGATTCTTCGGTATCTTTACGAAAAGGGCGAGTACCGCCCGCAGGATGAAAATTCTTTCATCCCCGCGCTTTGCAACCGCATCGACCGCAACACCGGCGGAATTGTCATCGCGGCGAAAAATGCCGAAAGCCTGCGCGTACTCAACCAAAAAATCAAAGACCGGGAGCTGGACAAGCGCTATCTCTGCATTGTAAAAGGGATATTGCGGCAAAAATCCGGTCTCATTGAGGGTTATCTTGAAAAAAACGAGGCAAAAAACAAGGTTGCTGTTTCTTTGCACGGAGGGCTTGGCAAGCGTGAAATTAAAACCCGCTATACCGTTTTGGCGGAAAAAGACCGCTTTTCACTTTTGGAGGTTCGGCTTTTAACCGGCCGCACACATCAGATAAGAGCTCATTTCGCGTCGATCGGCCACCCTCTGCTGGGCGACGGAAAATACGGCAGGCTGAGGGAGGAATCCCTGCCGGGCTTTAAGCACCAGGCGCTGTATTCCTATAGGCTGGGCTTTGAGTTTTGCTCCCCCGCCGGTATTCTGGATTATTTAAACGGAAAAACCTTTACGGTAAAGGACGTCTGGTTCTCCGGTATGTTTGATTATACGGTGTGAGGTACTGAAAATGAAAGACCTGTATGAAAAATTTGCCTATGACTACGACGAGTTTGGCGCAATTGAAAATTACTTGGGCGACGAAAAATCTTTTTTTGAAAGCCTGTTCAAAAAACATGGCGTAAATACCGTTTTAGACTGCGCCTGCGGCACGGGACAGCATTTATAACGGGACAGCATTTATATATGTTTTCGGATATGGGGCTAACAGCATTCGGCTCGGATTATTCACGCTCAATGCTTGAGGTCGCACAGGGCAATTTAAAAAAGCGCGGAAAAACAATCCCCTTGTGTCAGTGCGATTTCAGATATTTAGAGAATGCCCATGTCGGAAAATTCGACGCTGTCGTCTGCCTGAGCACAGCTTTACCGCATCTCCATACGGATGAGGATCTTATCACCGCTCTGAGATCAATGAAAAACAGGCTGAACAAAAACGGACTGCTGGTTTTAACTCAGGGAACCACGCATTTCACACTGTCTTTGCCCTCCATTGAGGTCGTTGTAAACAAGCCGGATTTTTCGCGGATTTTTATCAAAGAACACGACGAGAAATTTCAGACGATACACGTTCTGGATTTATTCCATTCCGAAGAACGTACCGAAAGCAATCAATATGATATTGTTTACCGGATTATTCTCGATGACGATTATAGCCGGCTGCTTCACGCGGCAGGCTTTGAAGATATACAAATTTACGGAGACTATAATATGAACTCCTATGACGAAAAAAGCGGGCGCATGATAGTGGTCGCGAAACCGGCGGATGATATCTGCGGCATCTTTCGGCACAGCAAAAGGGCGCACTATTAAGCGCGCCCTCCCATGCATTGTTTTTACCTAAGACGCGGTTTTAAGCCTCAGCCGAAGCTTATCAGCTATCATCGCGACAAACTCGCTGTTTGTCGGCTTGCCTCTGCCGTTATGTATGGTGTAGCCAAAATAAGAGTTGAGTACGTCGACATCTCCCCTGTCCCAGGCCACCTCAATCGCGTGGCGAATCGCCCGCTCAACCCTGGATGAGGTTGTCGAATATTTTTTCGCCACTGTCGGATAAAGCTGCTTGGTCACCGAATTAATTATATCGGAATTCTTAACCGCCAATATAATGGCTTCCCTGAGATAATGATATCCCTTTATATGAGCCGGTACTCCGATTTGATGAATAATTTCGGTGACCATCACCTCTATGTCAGGGTTGGATACCGAGCCCGAGGACATGCGTATGGGACGCTCGTCGGTATGCCAACCCGTAAGCTGCAAAATTCTTTCGGCCAAAACATCCATATCAAATGGCTTTAGAAAATAATAAGCGGCACCCGCGCCCAGCGTTTCCCTCTCAAGCCGGGGATTGTCAAAGCTGGACATTACCATGACCATCGGCTTTGTTTTTATCTCAAGTGATTCCAGGGCTTCAAGCACGCCCAGCGCGTCGAGATTTTGCATAAACACGTCCATTAAAACAACATCCACACCCTGGGACTTTATGCCGGTAAGCAGCTTTGACCCATCCTTCGGTGCCAAAAATACATCCATACCGTAGCTTTTCAGCACCTTCATACAGATTTGCCCAAATTCCGTTGTGTCGTCCGCAATCATGACCTTTAATTTCTTATCCATCTTGTTTGACCCCCTATATTGTTTTTTCGTCGACCTTAGTATACCATATCTTGAATAATTTGGCAATAGTTTTTCAAATATTTTTCCATTAAATGTTAAATAAAGGAGTGGGGGATCGAAGTCAATTGTCTATGAAGCCTTATTTAAAATACGTGTTTCTACCGTGTTCATTGTCGTTTCCATGTTTTCGGCAAAAATCCCGTATCCTCTGGTCGGATCATTGACATAAACATGCGTCACCGCTCCGACAAGTTTCCCGTTTTGAATAATGGGACTTCCGCTCATTCCCTGGACTATTCCGCCGGTTTTTCCCAAAAGCTCGGGGTCTGTTATATTAATCACCATATTTTGCGTCGGTTTTTCCTCGTCGTAAAATATTTTTTCAATCTCGCAATCGTAATATTCCGGGGTATCCGTGTCAATTGTCGATATAATTTGCGCGCCGCCCTCCACAACCTCCTGCTTCATTGCAATCGGCAGCAGATCATCCTCCGAATAATCGGGGCAATATTCCATCTCGCCGTATACCCCGGTTTCACAATTGAGCAGCAATGAACCCAGCCTGCCGCCTTCTATAAACCTGCCGTGCAATTCTCCGGGCGCTCCGTTTTCCCCCTGCGTGACGCCGCCTATTTGGGCGCTGACTATCTCGCCCGACATAAGCGGCAGAATCTCACCGGTGTCAACGTCGCATATGGCGTGGCCTAAGCCCCCGTAAATTCCCCTGCGGGGTTCGTAAAAGGTCATCGTACCTATGCCCGCCGACGAATCTCTGACCCATATACCCGCCTTATACTTGTCCTCGCTCTGTGATTTCAGCGGCACAAAGCTTGTGGTAAAAACGTCCTCTCCCCTGCGCACGGTAAAATCCAGCTCTTTTCCCGCGCTTTTTTCTATGCGGGCGGCAATCTCCTCATTTGAATTTACCTGCTCTTCCCCGATTTTTAAAACTACGTCGCCCAGCCGCAGTCCAGCCATTTCCGCGGGGTTCGCGAGACCGTTTTCGGTATCGACGTCGGTCATGCCCACAATCATAACGCCCTGCGTGAATATTTT
>DOZQ01000004.1:43865-44749 GCA_003517915.1 Oscillospiraceae bacterium
TCTTTTATGGGGAAAATCCCGAATAATTTCAGCTTAACATTATAATGATTGCCGACCTGCGAAAGGCCGACGGGAACGGTATTTTCTCCGTTTTTGCCCGCATATTCCGCCGTTATTTTAACCTGCCCTTTTATGCGCAGGCTGTCTCCCTGAATAACCTGATAGCTGTTTGGCAGAATATTTCCGGCACAGATTATTGCGGTGAATATAAGCGCCGCCGCGCATAAAGCGATTTTCGCAAAACATTTCGATGCTTTTTTCATCAGGATGCTCCTTAGCTTTCATTTCAAAAATAATCGGCCATCTTTTCGGCCGGTTGATTTTATGATTGCCATCAAAGCATATTCATATTAAGGTAATTATCGCAACCTGATGAACATATTGGCTTGAATAATCGTAAGTGCCGCATTCCCTGCCATGTGACTACATAATTTGTTTCATGTGTAAATTTTTTGCATGCATAAAACTATTAATTATATTGCGGGAGGCGAGACATGCGGGTAGCAATTATAGGCTCTAGAGAAATCGGAGCGGACAACAGTATTTATGAAAAAATAAAAACCAGCCTACCCTCCTCCTGCTCGGAGATTGTCAGCGGAGGAGCGAAAGGCGTCGATATGGCCGCGCAGAGGCTCGCGGACGAGCTGCAGCTGCGTTTCACATGTTTTTTGCCGAAATACGAGCTTTACGGCATAACGGCCCCGCTGAAACGCAACGAGGAAATAATAGCATATGCCGACCTTGTCATCGCTTTTTGGGATTTTGATTCTAAGGGCACACAAAACTCAATAGCCAGCGCGATAAAAGCCGGTAAGCCTGTAAAGATCATAGAGCTTTAGGCAATTTCCCCCTGATTTTTTCTATAAGCTTTTCCGACGATTTTA
>DOZQ01000126.1:0-3745 GCA_003517915.1 Oscillospiraceae bacterium
CCTTATAAACCCGCATCCGGCCGAGCCAATTACATCACCGATTGCCAGCATCTGAATATAACTCACGGAATGATTTTTCCTCACAATCTGTTTCTGTTATGGATATACGGCGAGCTTTCTTTTTAGGGGAGTGTTAATTAAATAGCTATACGAATCAGTTTATTAACATGAAAAGCAGCATAGAGCATCGTGGTCAGATCAATCATCTCAAGAGAACGAGAAACAACACAAGTTTTACGCCGAAACCTTGCAAACCAATGCCTTTGCGGAAAGTTATTACTCTCAATAAGATGAGTTTGTGACTTCGTTTGAATTAATAATTCCTGTGGAATCAAATCGCTGTACGCACCCCAATGGTCGGAGAAGTAAATCTTTACATTCCAACACTTTAATCTTTCGTAAAGCCTTGAAAATGTAGCGTTGTCACGCCCTCCACATTCCCAGTCGATAAGTTGACGGGTATCGCGGCAATAAGCTTTCCAAATCCAGACTTGTCTTTTTTTGAGTGTAGATAATGCCACATCTCATCCAGTTCCACGATAACCGCTTCACCATGTGGTTCGGGTTTGATATAGTTTTCTTTTGCAAAGGCCTTAACCCAATCAAATATCGCTTTGGGTGATACCTTAAAAAATTTAGCGATTGTCCGAAATGACAAGCCATGCAAGTAAAGCCAGACAGCTAGCAATTTGTCCTTTTGAGGCTTTCCGTGATGCCTTGTTGGCACAAATTTACAGCCACAGTCTTTGCAAAGATAGCGTTGCTCTCCGCTTATGAATCCGGCCTTTACATACTTTTCACTGCCACATTTTTTACAATTCACTTTCATCATTCCCTTCATGGGAATTATATCATATGATAGCTATATTGTAAACACTCCCAAATTCTTTACGGTTATTTTCTTCGGCCTAAACCAGCCAGGTCTGTTCGTTTTCGTGTTTTTTGGGGCGCCCCATCAAATTCCGAATCGCGTCCCTCGGCATTGTTCCCTTATATAATATGGAATAGCACTGCTCTGTAATCGGCATCTCGACATCTTCTCGTTCGGCGAGCGCATAGGCGTTCTCGGTCGCGTGATAACCCTCCACAGTCATTCCGATCTGCTTAAGAGCCTCGTTTGCCGGAACCGACTGCCCGACCAAAATACCGAACCGGCGGTTTCTTGAGTGCATTGAGGTGCAGGTAACAACCAAGTCGCCAAGTCCGGTAAGCCCCGCAAAGGTATCGCGCTTAGCGCCCATCTTGACCCCCAGGCGGGCGATCTCGGTAAGCCCTCTGGTAATAAGCGCCGCTTTGGAGTTATCTCCAAGCCCAAGGCCGTCGGTAACTCCAGCGGCAAGGGCAATTACGTTTTTGAGCATCCCGCCCAGCTCTACACCGATTATATCGTCGCTGGTATATATGCGCAGCGCATCGTTCATCAAAGTATCCTGCACATACTCCGCCGCTGTTTTATCTTTTGACGCGGCGACTATGCTGGTCGGCACCCCGAGGGCGACTTCTTCCGCATGAGAAGGCCCGGAAAGAGTCACTGCCTTTACTTCCGGAAGCTCATCTTCAATAACCTGCGACATTCTAAGCAGAGTATCTTTTTCCAGCCCCTTGGCGACATTTACCGTCACCGCGCCATTTGCAATAACTCCGCGGAGCTTTTTCGCGGTTTCACGCACCGCGAAGGATGGTGATGCGATGATATAAAGCTCCGCTGCCGCACCGTTTTTTATTTCGCTTGTAAGAATTATATTTTTGGGAATAGCAACACCGGGAAGATATTTTTTGTTTTCGTTGTCGGATTCAAGCGCCGTGATCTCATAGTCGAAAGGTGACCAGAGGGTCACGTGGTGCCCTTTTTTTGCGGCCATAACCGCCAAGGCGGTGCCCCAGCCCCCAGAGCCTAAAACCGTAATTTTTGACATTACCTCACCTCTACATCTTTTACTGTTCTCAGGAGCCGCCGCGCGGTTTACTCCCGCGGACAATGGCTTTTTCCTCGCCGGCGATGAGGCGTTTTATATTATCAATATGCTTTATAAATACAATAATCACAATTACCGACGCGAACGCGGTTTGTATAAGTCTGGAGGAAATCCCGAACAGTGCCGTTTCGTTAAGATGCGTATAGGGGAAAAGCAAAAATGTCGCAACCGGATAAACGACCGCGGCGGTAAGGGTGGAAAGTGAGACGATCTTGGTAAAAAAGAACATTATAAGAAAAACCGCAGCGACTATTAAAAAGACCTGCCAGTCGATCATAAGCAGCGTGCCCAGTGCCACCAAGGCACCCTTGCCGCCCCGAAAACCGAAAAATATCGGATAAATATGCCCCAAGAAACAGCCGATGCCGCAGATAAACGCGCCGTAGACCGGCTCTATTGCCAGGCGAACCGCCTCGCTGGGCGCGACGCTTTGCATAATAGGTATAAGCAGATAACGCCCAATGAGCACGGCGGCGACCGCCTTTAGAAAATCACAGGCCAGCGTCAGCGTGCCGGGCAGCGCCCCGGCGGTGCGCATGACATTCGTCATGCCCGCATTACCGCTCCCGTGCTCTCTGACGTCGGTATTTTTAAAGATTTTTGTAATAATAACCGCGAAGCTAATACTCCCGATCAAGTAACCGGCGGCGGCCCCAGCCAGCAGTAATAAAACAGCCGTCAGTTCAAATGGCATTACTCGTCACCTCGTTGTATTATTTTTTCCCTTCGCCGCGCTCTCTTATTATGAACCGCACCGGAGTACCCTCCAGACCAAAGGTGGAGCGTATCTGGTTTTCGAGATAACGCTGATAGGAAAAATGAAATAGATCCGCCCGGTTGCAAAAGCACACAAAGGTTGGAGGCCTGGTAGAGGCCTGAGTCATATAATAGATTTTAAGCCGCTTGCCCCTGTCGGTCGGCGGCTGTACCCGCGCGGTCGCGTCCGCCAAAATCTCGTTGAGCATACCGTTTGAGATGCGCATGGTATTTTGGCTGTGCACATATTTTATAAGCTCAAACAGCCGGTCGATACGCTGCCCTGTCGCCGCAGAAATAAATATTATGGGAGCGTAGGACATAAAGGCAAAATCCTTCATAAGCTTTTTGCGGTAAGAATCCATCGTAAAGCCGTCCTTTTCCACCGCGTCCCATTTATTCACCGCGACAATGCAGCCCTTGCCGCCCTCAAGCGCCAACGACGCAACCTTGGAGTCCTGCTCGGTAAAGCCCTCGATCCCGTCGATCATAATTACGCAGACGTCCGCGCGATCTACCGCCATTCCGGCGCGCAGCACACTGTATTTTTCTATTTGATCATCCACCCTGCTTTTTTTTCTCAGCCCGGCGGTATCTATAAACACAAACTTGCCCGATTCGTTTTCCACAAACGAATCTATCGCGTCCCTTGTGGTTCCCGCGATATCCGAGACAATAGAGCGCTCATATCCGGATATTCGGTTGACGAGTGAGGATTTACCTACGTTCGGCTTGCCTATAACCGCTACGTGAACGACCTCGCTTTCTTCCTCACTATGCTCCGGCTCAGGGAAAAATTCGAGTGCCTTGTCCAAAAGATCACCGGTGCCGTGCCCGTGAGCCGCCGAAACCGGATAAGGCTCACCCAGACCCAAATTGTAAAATTCATAAAGCTCTGCGGGAGGTTCACCCACCGAATCACATTTATTTACGCATAAAATCACCGGCTTGCCGCTTTTTTGCAGCAGTTCCGCCACCTCCATATCGGTGGCTAAAACCCCCGAGCGCAGATC
>DOZQ01000126.1:3769-6724 GCA_003517915.1 Oscillospiraceae bacterium
AAAACCAGCATCGGGTCGTCGCTTTCAGGCTCTAGCCCGCCCGTGTCGACCAGAAGCATCTCTCTGCCCAGCCACTCGGCGTCGGCGTATATGCGGTCTCTTGTGACGCCAGGCGTGTCGTCGACAATCGAGAGCCTTTTTCCTATAAGCTTGTTAAATAAGGTCGACTTGCCCACATTCGGGCGGCCGACAATCGCAACAACCGGTTTTGCCATTTATTCACGTCCTTTTAATGCAAGCAGCAGCTCATATCCGTCGTCTTTTACCAGATTTACGGGAACGCCAAGCTCCGATGAGATATATTCTGCCGTACATCCGTCGAGCGTTACGTCGCCCTGCTGCCGCATGATTGACGCGGGCAACAGTAGCTCTTGGCCAAAATCATGGCCGCGAAGCTGCGATATAATATCCCGAGCGGTTAGCAGTCCTGATACATCCACGGCACCGCCGAAAAACTCATTTTTAATACCCGTTACGGTACACTCAAAATTATGCCATTTTTCCGTCAAGTTGTCAACCAGAGACGCGAGAAATGGCCGGATAGCCATGCCCGTAGCTAAGGTAAGCTTACGCGCGCGTGACGGAGGAGCTTCCTCATTCAGTGCCTCAAGAAAATCTTCTCTCAGCAAAGGGAACATCCCGACCCCGTTTTCAAGCTGCGCGAATTCCTCGTAATACGCGGCGCCGGGCAGCTCTTTGCCGGCTTTAATATAAAATTCGTCCGATGCGTAGCAGATTCTTGTGCCGAAGTGTTCCAGGCATTCAGCGGCGAAACGTTCGGTAATTTCCAACACAGCGGCGGCGGAGTTTTTGCCATAGCAGGTGAGGGGATAGAGCCCCTCACGGTATTTAGTAAGCCCGACCGGAACAGCCGCTATGCTTGTAACCGCCGGATAAAGCGCGGTTAAATCCCTAAGGGAACGAACAAGCTCTTCGCCGTCATTGATTCCCGGACAGAGCACAAGCTGGCAGTTGAGCTTTATTCCTGCTTCCGCGAACCTAGCAAGATACTTAAGGCTTTCGCCCGCGTGCTTATTTTTCATCATACGCACCCTTAGCTCGGGATTTGTGGTGTGCACTGAAATATTCATCGGGCTGATGTGCATCTCACATATCCGGTCGACCTCACGCTGGGTTATGTTTGTCAGCGTGATATAATTCCCGAACAGAAAGGACATGCGCGAGTCGTCATCTTTAAAATAGAGGCTTTCCCGCATACCCGGCGGCAGTTGGTCGACAAAGCAAAAGATACAACTGTTTTTACAGCGCTGCTGTTTGTCCATAAGATAGGTGTCAAACTCAAGCCCCAAATCCTCATATTCCGGTTTTCGGATGTGAACCTCACGCAGAGATCCGTCCCCTCGGCGGATAAGTAAAACAAGTTTGCTGCCGGTCATGTGAAACCGGTAGTCCAGCACGTCGGCAATTTCCTTGCCGCCGATTGAAAGCAGTGTATCGCCCGGCGCGATTTTCTTTTTTTCTGCGGGAGAACGCCTCTTTACGCCGGATATGACCACGCCCATAAGGATTTTCCTCCCCGCGAAAGCACGGTGATTATACTATAATGATAAAAGCAGAGGAGGAACCAACGCCTCCCCTGCTTTAGTTAGTATAAGACTACGCTTCCTTTTTAATAACTTCTCTGCCCTTATAATAACCGCAGTTAGGGCAAAGCCTATGCAATCTTTTATATTCGCCGCACTGCGAACATCTCACCAATGCGGGCGTATCAAGCTTCCAGACATTAGAACGCCTTTTGTCTCTTCTTGCCCTTGAGACTCTTCTCTTTGGTACCGCCACCTTCAGCACCTCCTTAAAAAGTTCGTTAGGTTAGTGTGTTATCTATCCAAAAGCTCTTTCAGCTTTTCGAGTCTTATATCCTTCGCGCCATTGTTACAGCCGCATTCACCCTCGTTGAGATTTTTGCCGCAAAGGGGACAAAGCCCCCTGCAATCCTCCGAGCAGACAAACTTTGTCGGCAGCGACAAAATGAGATCGGTTCTGACCATCTCGTCAAGATCCAGCCGCATATCGTCAAGCAGAACCGTTTCCTCAGTCTCCTCGCCACCATCTGGACGGTCGGCCAAAACATGATATACGCTCTCGGTAATTTCTTTTACGATAGGGGACGCGCAGCGGTCACACGGTGCGGAATAATCATAGATAATATCCGCAGACAAAACGGTAAGCTCCGCCTCGCGTCTTATTTCGCCCTGAACGCGCACCGGAAAAATAACAGGGCATGTCCCGCTGAATTCAAAATCGGAAAACGACAAAGCGTAATCAAGCGGCATAACCGCGGTTTCTGACGTAAAAATCGGCCTTAAATCAAGTATCATGCCCTCACCTCAAATTGCCACGCAGATAATTATAGTATTTAAGGTTCTGTTTGTCAAGACAATTTAGGGTGGGGGAGCGGGGAAATGCGCGATTATTGGGCATTATATCTTTTTCGCCGATTCAAACACATGAGCGGAAAGCTCACTCTCGTCACAAGATATGGTAAACAAAAACTTGGTATTGGACTCTTCGGCCNNTCGGCCAAAACCGAAACCTTGTCAATAAAATGCGACAGGGCGTCATAATCCCGCCCGCCTATTTTTAATGTGGCATCCACCAGGATATCGGTCACGTCATAGTTGCCGGCGCAAATTCCGCACAGAAAACCGTAAAACGCGTCGTAGCCGTTTATTCCGTAAAGCTCGGTGTCTACAAGNNCGCGCCTGATAATTGATATCGTAGGTCAGTTTCTGTCCTTTTTCAATGCACACGACATTCCCTTTGGTTTTTTCTACGGCCTCGTTGACATGCTCAATAAGACGTTTGGTTTTGCCGGATCCCTTGTTGCCAATGATCAGCGATATCATTTTAACCATCTCCCGTTTATTATTTCCGCCCCTCGGAATCTATATTTCTATATTACAGTCTTTCTTCAAGCGCGGCGCGCTCGTTTTC
>DOZQ01000126.1:6786-7029 GCA_003517915.1 Oscillospiraceae bacterium
TTTTCAAAGAAATAAAACAGATATCCCAGATCATAAGCACTGTTTCCACGCATCTCAATTACAAAGTTCGGGACGCCGCCGTCGGTGTGAGCTAAAATAGTACCCTCAAACGCCTTTCGGTTGACAAACGACATGGTTTTGCCCGCTAAAAAATTCAGGCCGTCGCCGTCGTTTTGCTCGGTCTCAAGCGTAATATCCCCGCCTGCGTCTGACAGCAGTAAAACCGTTTCAAACAGCATGCGC
>DOZQ01000126.1:7066-8655 GCA_003517915.1 Oscillospiraceae bacterium
CCCTTGCCGTCCTTGCCCTCGCTTTCACCGAAAAGCTGCTTAAACCATTCTGCCAGCATAGTAAAACGCGGCTCGTAGCTCGAAAGCACCTCAACCCGCATTCCTTTGCGGTAGAGTATATTGCGTAAGGCAGCGTATTTGTAGCAGTCATTTTCACCCAGAAGGGGAGAGCGGTAGGCGTCAGCAGCGTCGGCGGCTCCCTGCATCAACGCGTCGATATCCGCGCCGGAGGCGGCTATCGGCAGCAGGCCCACCGCCGTAAGCACAGAAAAGCGTCCTCCAACGTCGTCCGGCACGACAAAGCTTTCGTATCCCTGCTCGTTGGCCAGCTGCTTGAGGGTGCCGCGGCTTCGGTCGGTTGTGCAGTATATACGGGATTTTGCCTCTTCGCTGCCGTAACGCTTTTCAAGATAACCGCGCAAGACGCGGAAGGCGATAGCCGGCTCGGTGGTAGTGCCGGATTTTGAAATTATGTTTAAAGACACGCGCTTTCCGTCGCAAAGCTCCAAAAGCTCGCTAAGGGCGGAGCCGCTTATCGAATTGCCGGCAAAATAAATCTGCGGCGTATTTTTTGTTTTGGTGTTATAAAGCGGCGAATGTAAAAACTCAATTGCCGCGCGAGCCCCTAAGTAAGACCCTCCTATGCCGATGACTATTAAGATATCCGTATCTGAAATGATTTTTGCCGCCGCTTTTTTTATCCTTATGAATTCTTCCTTGTCATAGTTTTTAGGCAAATCAAGCCAGCCCAAAAAATCATTTCCGGGGCCGTCTCCGCCGTGCAGGGTTTCATGCGCACAGACAACCTGCGCGGCAATCGCGTCCAGCTCATGGGGCGAAATAAAATCCCTCGCGTATTTGTCAACAAATTTTAACGACATCCTGTCTATTCTCCCTCCAAATTTTGCCTTACCGTTTTTATATCATATTATATCATATATCTTAGTTCATTGTACATTATCCCGAAAACCATTTCAACCCGAACATTCTGCTTAATTTGTAAATATTCCGGATAAGAGCTTAACGAACGCGATTCCCACCGACATTTTTTTGATTTCTTCGGCGGCGTAAACCTGAGTTTCCGCAAGCAACTCACCGTCGATGGAAAACCGTATTGTTCCCAGCACCTGATACTGCTCGACCGGCGCGTCGACCGACTGCGGCAGTTCGACGGTTTTTACGATTTCGGCTTCCCGTCCCTTGGGAACGATCACCGAGCTGAGCGGCTGAGACTCGACCTTCACCGAGCCTTCCGCGCCTCTTTTGACCGTGACAGGGTCAATTCCCTCTATCGTGTCTATAGGGATACTTGACCAGTTCGCGAACCCGTGATCCAAAAGCTGCCTGGCTCCGTTAAACCTGTCATCGCTGGATTCACTGCCCATGACCACCGCTATAAGCTCCATATTATCCCGCACGGCGGTCGCGGAAAGACAATGCCCGGCTCCGTCAGTAGTACCGGTTTTTAGTCCGGTGCAGCCGTCGTAAAAACGAACCAGCTTGTTGGTGTTGACAAGCGCCGTCTCTCCGTCTCTGAGCGTATCCATCCAAATAGAGGAATAATCCTTTATAAGCTGGTGGTTGAGCAG
>DOZQ01000126.1:8680-9944 GCA_003517915.1 Oscillospiraceae bacterium
ACAAAATGCGTGTCGTTCATGCCAAGCTCGGCAGCTTTCCGATTCATATCCGCCACAAAGGCTTGCTCGCTGCCAGCCACATGCTCAGCGAGCGCCACACAGGCGTCGTTGGCAGAGGCTACGGCCGCCGCCTTTAAAAGGTCGTCGACCGACATGGTCTCGCCCGACTCAAGCCATATCTGAGATCCGCCCATAGACTGGGCGTTCTCGCTGACCGTCACATCATCATCCAGCTTTATTTTTCCTTCTTCAATAGCTTCCATCACCAGCAGCAACGTCATAATTTTTGTGATCGACGCGGGCGGCAACTGTTCGTGCGAGTTGGTTTGCTGTAAAATCCTGCCGCTGGTTTTTTCCATAAGCAATGAGCTTTTTGCGTTCACCTCGGGCGCGCCGGTTGAATTTACCGTCACGGCAACTTCTTTGGGCGGATCATACATATCATCGGAAAAATATTCTGTCGCAACCGGCTTGTCGGATGTTGCCGAGGAGTCTCCCTTGTCGGCGGACACAGCTATGTGGGAAAACAGCATTATAAGAACCACAAAAATGCAAATCGCTTTCAGTTTACAAGACATTCCATACACCCCCGCAAAATTTAAAGCAGCTTTACAAACGGGACTTGTCTGCTCCCGTTTCTTACTAAAAACATATGCGGGAACGCACGGTTTATACTATAAATAATAGTGTGCGCTCAATCTGCTGTAAAGATAAACTTGTCAATATCCGCAAGCAATGGGTCACCTTCTGCGCAATCCGCCCGCATTAGAATAGGCTTGGACAAATCCAGACTGAAAATCCCCATTATAGATTTGGCGTCGACTATATATTTCCCGGAAATAAGATCAACGTCACAGCCGTACTCCGAAACCGTTTTCACAAATTCTTTAACGTCGCTGATTTTACCCAGCAGCACAGTTTTTTCCACCATAACCCTAATCCTCCGCTTTCTTATATAGTAAAACTGTTTCAAAAACCCGAATGAAAGTAATAATAGCAGATTTAACGCGGCAAGTCAAACTTCAATTGAATATGCTCTTTCTTTTTCTGCGCGCTTATGTTAAATTTATATAAAAGACATTACAGGAGGCGCCGATGATATGATGCCCGATACCTTTACGGAAGGCGTTTTGCCAGGGGGACTGAGAAACACAAGCGAAATCAAGCTGCTGATATGTTATATACTGCGTAATGTAAACCAGCCTATATTAGACGACGACCTGAAAAATATGCTGCAATACGAAGGACTGGCAAATTATTTCGC
>DOZQ01000162.1 GCA_003517915.1 Oscillospiraceae bacterium
GCCTTATAGTCGATAATTTTTATCACTCAGCAACCCTCCAAGCGTGTTTCATCAGTTTTCATACGTTTTAAGTATATCTTCCGCGACAGCTCTTTTTGCGGCGCGCATATCCATAGCCTGCTTTTCAATATACCGGTGCGCTTCCTGTTCACTCATACCCATAAAGGAGATAAGTATGCATTTAGCGCGGTCCACGACGCGGATATCTTCTATTTTCTGTTTAAGCCGGGTGTTTTCCTCCCGCATTTTTTTTATTCTGCCGCGCGCCGAACGGGCAAGCGACAGCACCGACCAAAAAACGGTTTTGTTTATAGGCTTTGAAACGGTCAGAACGCCGTATTCTTCGCAGGCGGCACAGACCGCCTCGTAATATTCGCTTTTTACAACAAGAATGACCTGTGAAAGTACGCTTAAAGCCGCATGCCGGGCAAAAGCTTCGCCGCTCTCGTCCCTGAGCGGCGCGTTGATTATCACCAGATCGAAATCCCGCTCCAAAAGAAGCCTGCGAGCCTGACCGCAGGACTGCACGGCGGTGATTTGACAGACCGACGCCGGGGTCAGTATTTCGGAAAAAAGCGCCGCCGCTTTTTCAGAGCATGACACGATCATGACGTTTTCCATTTCCCCGCCGCCTTTCCGTCGAATATAAACACATCGTCTAGATTATGCCGAAATATCTTTTCTTATAAAATTCCGCTTTGTTATTGACCGCCGCAAAATCCTCGGCCTCTATTTTTTTATGCGCGACGTATTTTGAAAGCAGTTCATCGCCGATTACGCTTTTTATAAAACCGCTGTTTTGTGCAAGCGCTATCGCGTCAGCCATGCTTGCCGGCAGCGTCGTGAGTGTTTTCGTTACTTTTTCATCCGCCGTATATAAATCCGCATTGGCGGCGGGCGGCAGCGCCATGCCTTTTTCTATCCCGTCTATTCCGGCGGCGATGATGAGCGCGAACGCGAGATACGGATTCATCGAGGGGTCGGGGGAGCGCAGCTCCATCCTGACCTTTTCTCCGAAAGCGGCGGGAATTCTTACAAGCTGCGAACGGTTTTGATGAGACCACGAAACATATCCCGGCGCCTCAAACTTCCCGAACCGCTCATATGAATTGGCCAGCGGGTTTAGAAAGATTGTTATCTCCGGCGTTTTCGCGAGTATCCCGGCGATAAAGCTCTCGGCGATATTTGAATGCCCCTCGGTGATATTCTTAAAAATATTCATCCCGTTTTTAGAGAGCGAAAGATTGACGTGCATACCGCTGCCCGGAGCTTCCAATATAGGCTTAGGCATGAAGGACGCGAAAAATCCGTTGCGGGCGGAAATTGCCTTGACAACCGTCTTAAAGGACTGTAGATTATCGGCGCAGGACAGCGCGTCGCTGAATTTGAAGTCGATCTCGTTTTGCCCCGGCCCCTGCTCGTGATGTGAGGTTTCCGGCTTTATTCCCATTTCCTCAAGGGTGAGGCAGATTTCACGGCGTATGTCGCCGCCGCGGTCAAGAGGAGCAATGTCCAGATATCCGCCTTTGTCAAGCGGCGTATCCGCCGGGTCTCCGTTATCGTCGGTTTTGAAAAGATAGAATTCGCATTCCGCCCCAACCTTGCATACATATCCCATGCCTTCACAGCGCCCTATAACCTGTTTTAGTATATTTCGGCTGTCATGGGCGTACAAAGAACCGTCGGGATTCTTAACGTCGCAGAAAAAGCGTATCACCCTGCCCGGACCCGGACGCCACGGCATGACCATAAGCGTCGCGGGGTCTGGGAATAAAAACAGATCCGACTGCGTAACATCTTTAAAGCCGCGGATTGCGTGGGCGTCGAACGACACGCCGTTTTCAAACGCGGATGTAAGCTCGTCCGTCATGACCGAGATGCTTTTTTGAGTACCGAACAGATCACAGAAATTGAGCCAGATGAATTTGACATCGTTTTCCTTTACAAATTCCAGCACTTCGCTTGCCGTATGATTCATTATGGCTTTACCTCCCTTTAACTATATCTAATCTAAAAAGGCACCCACCACATAATGCTCAAACGAAGACAGCCGGGGCGCGGTTATAGTACCGACCTGGGCCGACTCAAGCATTATCTGATGAACGCCTTTGTTCAACTTGCAAAATATTATACCAGAGCACAAAGTAATATGTCAACCCGTTTTTTGGGAAAACCAAACGCGCAGACGCTGCGCCTTTTCATTCATCCGTGCTTAAATGCCCGATTATTTCCCTCAGCGCGTCTATGGCGCCGCTTTTCGACTTGACCGCGATATACGGCTTGCTGCCGGCGCTCAGCATCACCCGCCCTTTCATGGCGCCGGCAAGCTTTGATACCATTTGCATATCCACATGGCGCGGGTAAAGCAGAAGGCTGTCCTGCTTTTGCGAAATTTCATATATGCCGTTGCCGGCGGCCTGATTGCGCAGCATAGCGACATCTATAAGCCCGCGCACCGAATCGGGCGGTTCGCCGAACCGGTCGGTCAGCTCGTCCTGAACGTCCATTGAATCCTCGTTTGTGCGGATATCCGCGATGCGGCGGTAAATACCCAGGCGCTGCTGCAGCGACTGGATGTAATCCTCGGGGATATGCGCCTCAATCTGCAAATCGACCGTGCATTCGCTTTCCTGCGCTGGTTTTTCGCCCTTCTCCTCGCTTACCGCCTCGCTCAGCAGCTTTAAATACATGTCGTAGCCAACCGTCTCCATGTGACCGTGCTGCTGCGCCCCAAGGATGTTGCCCGCTCCCCTTATTTCCAAATCGCGCATTGCGATTTTAAAGCCCGAGCCGAATTCGGTGAATTCCCTTATGGCCTCAAGCCGCTTATGCGCCACCTCGGATAAAATACGGCCTCGCCGGAATGTCAGATAGGCATAGGCTCTTCTGGCCGAACGCCCCACTCTCCCACGGAGCTGATGCAGCTGCGACAGCCCCATCTTGTCCGAATCCTCAATTATAAGCGTGTTGACGTTCGGCACGTCTACGCCGGTTTCTATGATGGTCGTACAGACCAGCAGGTCGATTTCATGGTCGAGCAGTTTTTTCCAGACATCCGAGATTTCCTCCTCGCCCATTTTGCCGTGCGCTACCCCTATCGCCGCCTCAGGGAGGGCGGTCTGTAAACGCATAGCGACCTTTTCAATAGTCTCCACCCGGTTGTGAAGATAATACACTTGACCGCCGCGCCTTATCTCTCTTCTTATGGCGTCGTTTAAAATACCGCCGTCATATTCAAGCACATAGGTCTGCACCGGCTGGCGATCCTGCGGGGCCTCCTCCAAAACCGACATGTCACGAAGCCCCGACATCGCCATATTAAGGGTTCTGGGGATAGGAGTCGCCGACAGGGTGAGCACGTCCACCGTAGGGAGCAGCTCCTTGAGCTTTTCCTTCTGGGCGACCCCGAAGCGCTGCTCCTCGTCGACTATGACCAGTCCTAAATCCCTGAACGTTACGTCCTTTGAGACAAGGCGGTGAGTTCCGACCACCATGTCAATATTCCCCCTGCGCAGATTTTTTATTATATCACGCTGCTGCCCCGGTGAGCGAAAGCGTGAAAGCAGCTCCACATTTACCGGCAGACCCTCCATGCGCTGCTTGATAGTACCGAAATGCTGCCATGCCAAAATCGTCGTAGGCACCAGCAGTGCGCACTGCTTGCCGTTTAATATGCATTTGAAGGCGGCTCTCAGCGCCACCTCGGTCTTGCCGAAGCCGACGTCGCCGCAGAGCAGCCGCTCCATCGGGACGGGCTTTTGCATGTCGGCCTTGATTTCCTCTATACAGCGCAGCTGATCCTCAGTTTCGTCGTATTCAAAGCGACGCTCAAAATCCAGCTGCATTTCGTTTTCCCCCGAAAACGCGAAGCCCTTTTGGTTCATCCTTTTGGAATAAAGCTCTATGAGCTCCTTTGCCATATCCTTTGCGGCCGCCTTTACCCGGCTGCGCGCTTTTTGCCATTCAGCGCCGCCCAGGCGGTTTACCTTGACCGCGCCGTTTTCCTTCGGGCCTATATATTTTGAGACAAGATCCAGCTGCGTTACCGGCAGATATAAAAGATCCCCCTTGGCGTAGCGTATCTTGATATAATCCTTTGTGATGCCCTGCACCTGCTTTTTTTCAATGCCCTCAAAAACCCCGATTCCGTGGGACGCGTGCACGACATAATCCCCGGGCTTTAACTGGTCGAGCGAATTCAGCTGCTCGCCCACGTTTTTTTTACGCCTGCGGCGCCGGACTGTTCCTGCGGCGCGCCCGTGGGAAACGAGCAGAAAATGCCCATCGGGATAATCGAAGCCGGCCGAAAGTCCGCCCGGCATAACGGTGACCTGCCCCGCGGGAAAAGCGTCGGCGCTTTCCTCATAGTGTGCGCTTATTTTTGCATGATTTAAATCGGTGGCAAGATTTTCGGCTGCCCGGGCGGTGCCTGCCAGAACCACGCACCGGTAGTTTTGCTCGAGCGCCGGGAGAAGATCCTCTTTTAATATCTCCAGACTGCCGCTCCAGGAAGAAAGGCTCCTCAGGCGGAAGGTGATGAGTTCTTTAATATGCAGATCATAGCCCGAATGGGGGAATGCATCTAAAAAAACCGCCCCGAAGCGTTCCATGATTTTAAGCAGATCGACATAATCACATATATACCCGTCCATGCCCCGGCAGGTGTAGCCGTCCTCGTAAAGCCCTTGCAGCTCCTCGCCTGTGCGCCATTCAAAGGTTCTCGCGTGTTCCCTGACTTTGGCCGCTTCGGAAACGAACAGCACCGCGTCTTCGGCGTAGTCAAACAGCGTCGCGGGAGTGGGATAAATCAGCCTGAGAAACCGGTCGTAGGAGGGGAAATGCACCCCGTCCCGCAGGCGGGCGATATCCGCCGTGAGCTGCGCCTTTACCTTGCCGTATTTCGCCCCGTGCAGTGTTTTCACGAACATCTCGGCCTTTCTGGCGACATCAGCCGGATCCGCCGGAACCTCCACTGCCTGAGAGATGGTAACTGATTTAAGGTTTTCACCGCGCCGCTGCGAACGCACGTCAAACTCCGCTATGCAGTCTATCTCGTCCCCCCAGAACTCCAGCCGGAAGGGAGCGGGATTATCCGGCGAAAAAATGTCGAGGATGCCGCCGCGCGAGGCGAACTGCCCCGGCCCCTCCACCTGCGCGGCGCGGACATATCCGGCGCCAACAAGCTTTTTCAGCAGATCGGTGGGCGTAATTGTCTGGCCGGGACGCAGCGTGAGCATATTATTCATGAGGATTTCAGGCGGCGGGATGAACTGCTCCAAAGCGTCGGCGGTGGTGACAATCGCGGTGTAATCCCCGCCGAGCGCGCGGCAGAGCACGCTTATTCTGGCGTGCTCATATTCCCTCGAATAGCCCTCGAGATCGCGGAAGGTAAAATCCCTTGCGGGATAATGCAGCGCGGTCTGACCAAGGCTGCGAAGATCCTCGGTCATGCGGGCCGCCTCTCCCTCATCAGATGCCAAAATCACCATGCGTCTCCCGGTCATCTGCTGTAAGCACGCGGTCAGGTGCACCTTATGGATATAAGATACGCCCGAAACGGCCGCCGGCAGACGGCCGTGTTTTAACGCCTGCAAAAGCGCCGTGTATTCAGGAACCCCCTGCCACGCTGAAATCAATGCGTTCATATGTTTCTCCAGTCTTTTGCGTATATTTGCGTATGCATATCATGCATATTTTATAGCCAAACTACTTGAAATGCGACTATAATCATCCATAAACTGTCATTTAAAATTCGTTCGGACACGCGCAAACCGGCGAAGGAAGCCCTTCGCCTGTCTGACATATTTTATATTGATTGCTTTATTTATGACTTGCTTTATTATTATGGCTCTATTATATCAAATTAATAAGCATAACGCAAATGCCGAATATTAATCAATTGCCGTTGAAACGGTTCATCGCCTCGTCGATATTCCCCGAAACAATCATACGGGCCGCCTCGGTGCTGTTCGCCACCGCCTCGGCGAGCGGTTTTTTTTCGCTCCCGGAAAAAACCGACAACACCCATTTTGCAAGATCATAATCGGGGTGAGGCTTTTGGCCGATGCCGATTTTAACGCGGGGAAAATCCTCCGAGTCCAACTGCATTATAATGCTTTTCAGCCCGTTATGCCCGCCGTCCGACCCTTTTCTGCGCACCCTAATCCGACCCGGCGGCAGGGATATGTCGTCGCAGACGACGAGAGTCCGCTCGGGCGGAATTTTGTAATACCGCGCGGCGGCGGCAACCGCCTCACCCGAAAGGTTCATAAAGGTCACCGGCTTTAACAGCAGCGCCTTTTGCCCATTCAGGGTTATCTCCGCCGTGAGGGATTTGAATTTAAGCCGGTCGATGTTCACGCCGGCTTTTTCCGCGAGCGCGTCGACGCACGGATAGCCGACGTTGTGGCGGGTGCCGTCGTATTTCGGCCCGGGGTTACCAAGCCCCGCGATAATATAGCCTATGCCGCCAGGGCGGAATCTTTTCAAAAACGTGTCAAACATATAAACGTAAAAACTCCGATCCTTGTTACTGAAAAAGGGTGGACATGGGCTTGTCCTCATAAATGCGCTCTATCGCCTCGGCGAAAACAGACGCGACCTCAAGCTGCCTGATTTTCGCTATCCGTTTTTCTTTAGGCAGCGGGATGGTATCCAGCAGCACAAGCTCGCTTATGGGGCTTTGCTCCAGCCTGGTTATCGCCTCGCCTGACAACACCCCGTGGGTGGCGCAGGCGAACACCTCGGCCGCTCCGCCTGTATCAAGCACGGCTCTCGCGGCGTTGCAAAGGGTTCCTGCGGTGTCTATCATATCGTCCGCCAAAATCACACTGCGGCCCTTTACGTCGCCTATTATATTCATGACCTCCGACTCGTTCGCCTTGCTGCGGCGCTTGTCGATAATGGCAAGCGGCGCGCCTATGCGGGCGGCGAAATTCCGTACCCTTGTCACCGAGCCCAAATCGGGCGAGACGAGCACGAGTTCCTTGCCGCTGCCCGCGAATTTTTGTTTATAGTATGGGGTGAGAAGGGGGATGCCCAGNNNATCCATTGTAAGCACCCGGTCGACTCCCGCAGCGGTGATGAGATTCGCGACCAGCTTAGCGGAAATAGGGTCGCGGGGGCGCACCTTGCGATCCTGCCTCGCGTAGCCGAAATAGGGCATGACGGCGGTTATGCGCGCGGCCGAGGCGCGGTTCATCGCGTCGGCCATTATAAGCAGCTCCATAAGATGCCGGTTGACCGGCGCGCAGGTGGACTGTACTATAAACACATCCGCGCCGCGCACCGACTCGCCTATAGAAACCGATATCTCGCCGTCTGAAAAGAGCGAGACCTCAGACAGCCCCATAGGACGACCCAGCCTCGCGGCAATCTGCTCCGCCACGGCGGGATTGGAATTCGCGGTGAAGATTTTTATTTCCTTGCCGTGGAATTTCATATGGGGGTTCTCCCTTCGTTTCTGGGTGTGCGTTAAATCTTTTGCAGCTCGGTCAAACGGGGTAAAAAGCCGTAGCGTGCGTAAAAGCCAAAAGCGTTTTCATTGCCGACGCTTACTTTTACAACTGTTTTTGTTGGATTTAACTGAGCAAGCCATTTTAAGGCTTCATCCATCAGGCGGGCGGCGATGCCGTTTTTGCGGTAGCTTTCAAGCACAAACAGTGACTCAATTTCACCGGTTCCCTCCACAAGGCTTGCGATACAGTAGCCGACGGGTAAATCCCCGTCATAAGCAAGCGCCGTCAGCAGACTGCCTTTTTTAGCGGCCGCAAGCAGGGAGTTTTTTCGAGCCTCAAATGTGTTTTGGGCGTATAAAGCTCTGAAATGAGGGGATTTTTCAAGGTGCAGATTGTTCAGCTCTTGCCATAAATCCCGAATAATATCCAGTAATTCCTCGCCGCCTGAAACATAACGGATATCCACGGTATTACACTCCTATAAATTCCGCGAACCGATCCGCGAATTTCTGAAGAAACGCTTCGGTCGGCGCATTGGCAGCCCCGTTTTCATCGAGCAGCTTAGCGACGCCGCCGATATACATCTCCGGCTGCTGAAGCATCGTGATATCCAAAAACACCACCGCCTGGCGCAGCGCGTGGTTCGCGCCGAAGCCGCCGATAGCTCCGGGAGAAACGCTGATTACCGCACCTTTCTTGCCGCCGCCCCAGGCATTTTGCCCGAACGGGCGGCTGCCTATATCCAACGCGTTTTTTATTACGGGCGGAATGGTGCGGTTGTATTCGGGAGTAACAAACAGATAGGCGCCGCAGCTCTTGATTTTTGTTCTGAAATCTGTCCATGACTGGGGCGGAATACCGCCGTCGTCCAGATCCTGATTATACATAGGCAGCTCGATGTCTATGTACTCCGCAGTTATGCCGGACGGCAGAAGTTTCACGGTGTTTTCGGCGATTTTGCGCGAGAAGCTCTCGCGGCGCAGAGATCCTACAATAATACCCAGCTTCATAACAAACGTCCTTTCTGTTTTTGCTTGTATCCTCTGCCAAGGCGTATAATACTAGCGCATGTCCGCGTAGCGAACTCTCAGTGCTTTTGAGGCTTCATCCCAAGCAGCACCCGGATGCCGGGAATACGGCGCGCCGCCTCTGACAACAGCGCGGTCAGCACAAACGAAACGGCGATGAACACCGCTATTTGAAGCGGGATATCGGTTATGTGCGGCATAAGAAAAAATGCCGCTGATGTTAAGATAGGATAGTGTAAAATATAATAAAGCTGAGAATTTTCCGCCGCGCGCAGCAAAACCTTGCTGCGCGTATCAAAATACCGCTCGCCCAGTCCCAACAGTGCAAGCATCATCACATAACCGTAAAGGAAATAGGGCAAGTCCAGGGCAAAGCCGTCCCACTTCAGGTCGATCGCGAACGCGTACCACACGCTGGCGGCCAAAGCGGACACCGAAAGCGCGGGGATAAACCTTTTGAGCTTTGACTGCACCTGTTCGTCCGACAGCACGAACATCCCGACCAAAAACAAAACAAAGTACTGCATAAGGCTCTTGCCGCCAAGGTTGAGCAAATTCTCCGCCAGCGCCTGTACCGCGCCCAATAGCAGGATAAGCAGAAAAGGCCGCCTGATTCTCTCCGTAAATACCGCAAACCGTTTGCAAAGCAAAAACACGGGCAGAGCCGCAAGCGCAATGATAAGCAGATATAACAAAAACCACAGATGAGCCAGACCGAATCCGCCGTCGTAGCCGGACAAATCGGTCCATTTTGTGAAAAAGACGGCATAGTGCGCGAGATAACCGCCGCTGTATCCGTTATTTGATATATCGGCTATATATGACAAAAACGGGTTAATCAGCAGCACACCTGTTAAAAGCGGAAGCCCTACGCGCAAAAGCCGCTCGGCCACATATTGAACGGGACCGCGTTTTTGCAGTGAATATCTCGCGGATATCCCCGCTACCGCAAACATAAGCGGCATGAACCACGGGTATGTAAGCCGCACAGCCCAGCCCGCCGCCGGCAGCGGAACGCCGGGGACATATTGACCCTCTCCCCAGGTGTTGTACATCATCATGACATGAAAAGGAATAAGCAAAGCCACGCAGAGCAGCCGCAGCATGTCAAGATACCGTTTACGCATAATCCCTCGCCCCGCTCTTACATCAAAAATGAAGTTTGCGGAATTTATACCGCACGAACACCGTCTAAGCCTCTCCCGCAGAGACAGTCTTATCGCGCAGGTTGGTATTACTGAGCACCGCCCCGTCTCCTATAATCGCATTATGCGCGCTAACATACGGCCCTACAGTACAGTATTTTCCAACAACCGTGCGACCGGTGAGAATTACGTTCGGCATGATCACACAGCCCGGCTTAATCTCAACATGAGGCCCGATTAAAATTCCGAAGGCTGAAGGTATACGCACACCGTTTTCCATATGCCGTGCTATTATACGTCTTCGCGCGCGTTCCTCCAAATCAATAAGCTGCATCCGGTCGTTTGCGCCGAGTATCACGTCCGGGTTTTCTGCGGTATGAGCGGCGCATCTGCCGCCCGCAGCCTTTATAATCTCTACCGTCTGGGTTAGATACAGCTCTTTCCCGGCGTTGTCGTTCGTCATAAGCGGCAAGGCGCGCAAAAGGGCGTGGCGTTTAAACCAGTAAGCGCCGGAATTTACCTCTTTTATTGATTTTTGTGAGGCGTCCGCGTCTCTTTCCTCGATAATTGCGCTGAAAGCGCCGCCGTGTCTCACAATCCGCCCGTATCCGGCAGGATCATTAATAGAAGCCGAAATTACCGTCAGATCGTTTTCATTTTGGATATGCGCCTCAAACGCCGCGCTTACGGTTTCTGCATCCATCAGCGGCGCGTCGCCGTTTAAAATCAGCACATGCGAAGCGCTCTGCCGCTCAAGGTATGGGACGGCCATAAGCACCGCGTGGCCGGTGCCGAGACGCTGGCTCTGCTCTGCCGTTTCGGCTCTGCCACTAAGTCGGGCCTTTACCTCGTTTCCACCCCTGCCGATTACCGCGCAGACCGATGAAACGGTTTTTTTCGCAGTATTCATCACCCAGTCGAGCATTGGACTCCCGAGTATTTCACACAACACCTTGGAATGATTCGCTTTCATCCGTTTCCCGTCGCCCGCAGCTAATATTACGGCGCAATTCCCCATAATGGCCTCCACACAAATTTTATTTTAACAATTATATCATAATTTATATCACAGGTCAAAGGGGTCAATTATGCGTAAGTGCGTAAAAATGTCGATTATAAAAAAACAACGCTTTTGACTATTCTCATAGTTATATGTCTTGACAACTGATTTTCAATTGAGTATAATTATCTTCGTAAAAATTCTGATAATTTGTATGCGGCTATGGCGGAACTGGCAGACGCGCTAGATTCAGGTTCGAGTCGGGGTTTCACGGTGGAGGTTCAAGTCCTCTCGGGTGCATGACAAACACAAAATCCGAACCG
>DOZQ01000265.1 GCA_003517915.1 Oscillospiraceae bacterium
TCGTGCAGTCCGCTAAACTCCTCATATTTCAGCACCAAAGCGCGCAGTTTCCCGACGATTTCGTCGCCGGGAGCCTTGCCCAGCAGTTGATCCACCGTGTCCCTAGCGGTGTCAAAGCCGGAATAAACAATGAAAAGCGCTACCAGCGCGCCTATATACCCGTCGATGTGAATGCTCCAAAAATATTCCGCCCCGGCGCAAGCAAGCACCGCCGAGGTGGCCAAGACGTCCCCCATGCTGTCGCGCGCGGCGGCCATGAGCAGTCCCGCGCCGATTTTTTTCGACAGGCTCCGGTTGAAAAAAAACAGCCAGAGCTTTAAAAGCGCCGAGACAAACAGCACCGCGAACATCCACGGGCTTACGGATGAACCCCCACCCGCGATGATTTTGCCGACCGAGCTTCGCAAAAGCTCGAAGCCGACCAAAATAATCAGCACCGCGACTATAAACCCCGCCATATACTCCATGCGCCCGTGGCCGTAGGGATGCTCTGGATCGGCCGGCTTGCCGGCCAGCTTAAAGCCCAGAAGCGACACGGCCGACGAGCCTATGTCCGAAAGATTGTTGAACGCGTCGGCAAGAATTGATACACTGCCAGAGATTATTCCCGCCAAAAGCTTTACTGAAAACAGCAGGAAATTCATAAAAATCCCGACGGCCCCCGCCAGCTTTCCGTAGGCTCGCCGCACCGAAGGGCTGGCCGCGGGAGATTTATCCCCGAGAAACATTTTGATAAGCAGCTTTGTCATAACGAAATCCCCTATGGCTCTTATTCTCAGCGCTTGCCGCCCTTTGCGCCAAGCGCGCCCATATCCTTTAATATGTTGGTATCAAAGGTAAACATGAGGTTGCCCTTGGTTCTCGCTCGTTTGAAGCCCAGCTCCACAAGCCGGTCTATAAGCTCGGGATATTTTAGCCCTGCCGCCTCCCACAAATAAAACGAAAGCGAACCGGGTAGGGTGTTTATCTCGTTGACATATATTTGGCCTCCGTCGGCCTCATCCATCAAAAAGTCGATTCGCGCCACGCCGCAGCACCCCGCAGCCTGAAACGCCCGGCAGGCGATGTCCCTTATTTCGGCCCGTTTCTCAGCCGTAATATCGGCGGGAAGCTTGCGGCTCAGCCCGCTCATGCCTTTCGATTCGCCGCCCTTCGACATATATTTGTCGGTATAAGAAAGAATCCCGCCGCTCATCACCGGTTCCTCGCATTCCGACGCGTCACATTCGTCGGTATCGCCGAGCACCGCGCAGTTTATCTCCCTTAAAGGGCTCACCGCCCGCTCGACAAGCAGCTTGTTCGCAAAGGACATGGCCAGCGTCACCGCCTGGGACAGCTGCTCTTTAGAATCCACCTTTGAAATACCGACGCTCGAGCCAAGATTTGCGGGCTTGACTATAAGCGGGAAGCCGATTTCCTCCTCAATTCTGCGGGTCAGCTCCTCCCGCTGTGACACCCATTTTTTTGAATAAAACGAAACGCATGGCAAAACCGGGATGTCGGCGCACTGCATTACATTTTTAAATATGGCCTTATCCATTCCCACGGCGGACGCAAGGATGTCGCAGCCCGCGTAAGGCAGGCCGAGCAGCTCAAAAAAGCCCTGAAGGGTACCGTCCTCGCAGTTGGTGCCGTGCACGACCGGAAAGGCGAAATCCAGCTTCGCGACCGGCTCACGCTTTTTAAAGCGGCCGGTCACCGTAGGATAAGCCGAAACCGCGCCGTCCTCCCGGATTATATATATTTTAGTGCAGGCGCTCAGCAGTCCCGGCAAGTCTTTGTAAGCGCTTATGTCTAACAGCTTTTCACCGGTGTAAAAATCCCCTTCTTTGGTGATATACACCGGAATAAGCTCATATTTTGCGCGGTTTACACTGCGCATGGCCTGCACGGCTGAGATTACGGATATCTCATGCTCAACCGACGCGCCCCCGAAAAAAACGGCTAAGGTTGGTTTCATAACGGATTGTTACCTCCTGATTATTTAAGATAATTGTCCGGCAGGTCGTTTTCAAACAGCACGGCGGTATTTTGGTCGGTAATTTTTTCGAGTATCTCCATCGCCTGCTTAAAGCTGTCGACGACATGCAGGTTTTCGGTGTCAAACGGCAGTGTCTTTATCGCGTCGGTCATGGGCACGGCGCGCTGCTGACCAACCAAAATCACCACATCGCAGGTTTTACCGGCGGCCAGCCCCAAATTGTAGTTGTGCTCATATTCCTTGTCTGCAAGCTCGACCAGACCGGGCGTGACTATTATTTTGCGCATGCCCTCAAAGCTGCCCAGCACCCGCACCGCCTCGAGCGAACCCGAAGGGTTGGCATTGAACGCGTCGTCTATAAGCACTGAGCCGTTTAAAAACGGCTTCATCTCCAGCCGGTGACTTACTGGAGCAAGGCTTAAAACCGCGTATTTCAGCTCGTCGGGAGAAAGCCCCAAATCCAGCGCGACACTCGCGGCGGCAAGAATATTTAGCACGTTGTGGGTGCCCAGCAGCCTTGTGGAAACCGGGATTTCGATATCCCCGCTTTTAATGGTGAACTGTGAGCCGTCCCTCGAATAGCGGATATCTTCAGCGGTGCAGCCGCAGCCTCCTCCGGTGCCGAAAAAGACGGTGTTATTTTCCGGCGCGTTTTCGCGGATATATTCATTGTCGCCGTTTAAATACATCACGCCGCCGTTTTTCATCACCTCGTCCGACAGCTCGAACTTAGTCTTGATAATGCGTTCGACCGTGTGAAAGGTGTCAAGATGCTGAGGGCCTACCGAGGTTATAATCCCCATTTCGGGATGTGTAAGCCTTGCGATGCGTTTTATGTCGCGCGGTTTCCTTGCGCCCATCTCCACCACGAAAACCTGCGTGCCGCTTTTCAGGTATTCCCTTACGGTGCGCACGACCCCCATTAGAGTATTGTAGCTCTCGGGCGTTACCAGCGTGTTGTATTTTTCGCTGAGCATACGCCCCAAAAAGAATTTGGTGCTGGTTTTGCCGTAGCTGCCGGTGATTCCGATTATCTTCATGCCGGTGTGGCGTTTTAAGATTTTTTTCGCGGCCAGAACATACATATAGGCGATGAACAGCTCAAGCGGCCGGTTGAGGATATTCACAAATATCAAAACCGCCGGAACCAGCACGCAAAGAAGCACGCAGCCGGCGGTAAACAACGCCGCAGAGGTGTCGTCCTTTATAAATATTATCATTACCGCCTCAAGCGCGGCGGCTATAAGCGCGGCGGAGACTATCATTCTTTTTACCCTGGCGGTATAAACCAGCTTTTTTATCGCCGTATTCAGCCTTTTAAACGCGAGATAAGCCCTTATAACCCCTGAAATCACACAAAGGCAGAGCAGCGGGATGTGACTCATGGGGCCCAGAAAACACAGGAGTATCTGCAAAAGGGCAGTCATTGCGGCCAAGGTCGCGCCGCGCGACCAATTGCCGCGCAGCCATGCCATATAACGCAGGTTGTAGTAAGACGCCTGCTGCAGCATGTGGATCTGACGCGGCAGGCAAAGCAGCATGCTAAAAAGCGATATCCCCGCCGCGATGTATAATATAACGGTCATTGCTTTCCTCCCAAAAAACTGTCTAAAATGCCGTTCACCTGCGCGGGAGCCTCCAAAAACGAATAATGGCCCGCGCCGTTTATGACGCACAGCCCGCAGTCGGCGATACCCTTTTCCATCAGCTTCGCGTCCGAAAGCGGGGTAGCGGGGTCGTTTTCTCCCCAAATAAGCAGGGTTGAGGCTTTTATGCAGGGCAAAATATCCCTAAGATCGGTGTTCACCAGATTCACGAGCGTTTTGCGCATGACCTCAGGCGCGCTTTTATAATCCGCCGAGCCGAAATGCGCCCGTGCCTTTTCAAGCAGCCGCCCGGTATGGTTTTTTATAACCGGCATGGTCAAAATAAGGCGAATGGTTTTAAAGGAATAAAGACGCAGTTTTTGCTTCATGGTCTTTTTGGGTTTTATCCCCGCGCTGTCGAACAAGACTATTTTGCCGGGGTTTATTTTACCCTGCCCGGCAAGATATAAAATCACCCTGCCGCCGTGGGAGTGCCCGACAAAAACCGGAGCGTTCAGCCCGGCCTTTTTAATAAACTCCAGCGTAAGCTCCCCGTAATCCTCAAGGGTAAGGGGATTTTTGGGCATGCCGGATTTACCGCAGCCGGGGAAATCCAGGCTTATAAGCCTGAAACGGCCCGAGAGATGCTTTGCTATATGCGCCCAGACATCAAGTGAAGACCCCCAGCCGTGCAAAAGCAGAATGTCGCGGTCTCCGCCGCCTTCTATAATATAATGGATTTCCGTCCCGCCTATTGTAAGCTTCACTGCCCGCTCCTTTCCGGCTCCAGCCATTTTATGGGTAGCTACCGACTGAATAAAATAACCCCGCAGCGGCGGATTCCATATCCGCCCGCCGGACGAATATAAACCGTCCCCGCAAAAAATCTGATTGATTTGTCTTGCAAAAGTAACCTTAATATTATAGCAGATTCCGCGGCGAAAATGAAGTAGAAAACCGGCGGCTTTCTGAATTAATAATATTTTAAAAATATAGACATCCGCACACATTGACATCATTTAGTTAATGATATAAACTGTTAAGATAAAGCGTCCCGCGAAAGAGGTGAGCGGATGAAGAAAATTTTCGGCAAGATAGCTGATTATATAAGAGAAACCGATAAGATNNNNGGTTCTGGTTTTGTCCGCAATAAAACACACGGGCAACTTTTCGGAATTTTTTACCCAGACGGCGGCAATTTTTCTGGGCTGTGTGGCGGCGGTAATTCTCTCGACGCTGGATTACGGCGACTACGCCAAATTCTGGCCTGTTTACAGTATTTTAGCATTGGGGCTTGTAGGGCTTACCTTTATTATAGGCATCGCTCCCGAGGGTACCGACAACAAGGCTTGGCTGCTGCTGCCTGGCGGGATTTCGCTTCAGCCGGCCGAGCTGCTTAAAATCTCTTTTATCATAGGCTTTTCAAAGCATGTCACCGGCATCCGCGAAGAAGGTATAAGCCCGCTTAATGTTCTTCTGCTCTGCCTTCACGGCGGAGCGCATATCCTGCTGGTTCACCTGCAGGGTGACGACGGCACCGCGCTTGTGTTTTTGGTTATGTTTTTGGCTATGATGCTGGCCGCCGGCATAAAGGCGCGCTATTTTATAATCGCGGGTGTCTCGGCGGTAATAGCGGCGCCTATTGTGTGGTTTCAGGTGCTTCAGCAATATCAGAAAGACAGGATTCTGCTGCTGTTCAGCAATGAAATAGACTTGCAGGGCAACGGCTGGCAGCAGTGGCGCGGGCGTCTGGCCATAAGCTCAGGCGGCATAACCGGGCATGGGCTGTTCAGGGGTCCTCAGGTGCAGTCGGGGGATCTTCCCGCAGCGAAAAATGATTTCATCTTTGCAGTGGCAGGCGAGGAGCTGGGCTTTATGGGCTGCATAGCGATTATTCTGCTTATGCTGTTCATATGCGTAAGGGCACTGCGGGTGGCCCGGCTTTCGAGGGATAAAACCGGCATGATAATATGC
>DOZQ01000175.1 GCA_003517915.1 Oscillospiraceae bacterium
GCGGACGGAATTTGTGTTGCTTTGCAGCCCGTTCAGCACATACTCGAACGCGCCGGGATCAATCGCGCGGATTTGCCGCTTAACAAATTCGGCGTTGAGATTGTCGCCGTCAACGTAGATGCTGTCGCCTGTGTAGATGAGGAGCTCGACGATCACCGCGAACACGGCGCGGATAAGCGCTGGATTGTGGGCGGCCTCACCGTCGGGGCGGCGTTTCTCCAAGAAGCCCTGCATGCCGATTTGCTCCGCAATTTCCGCTTTGAGCCGCTCTATGTCGGGCAAAGCAAATAGAGATTGCTGGTCATTTCCGCCTCCATCGCTTCCATCCCGCCGGGGGGCTGGGGGGATAGAAAGATCAGTATCACTCATATCAGGCTTAATACTCTCAGTATTACTAGCTGTCGATTTTCGCAAGTCTTGACTTTCGATTTTTGGAAGTCTAGACTTTCGTTTTTTGGAAGTCTGGATTTTTGATCTTCGGAAGCCTGTATTTCCTCATGAGGATCAGGAGCTTGCGGAACGGCGGCAGTTGAAAAGTTTTTAACGTAAATAATATCCGGTCTGCCAAACCCCTGCTTCATGCGCTCGATCAGGCCGATACCTTTTTTGCTGTCCAGCTCGGCCATCAGCGATACGGCCTTTCCTGTGCCGCAGCACAACGCCTTTTGTATCTCGCTGAGGGTGTAATAGATGTAGACGTTGCCCCTTTCATCAACCCACCCGTTCTGGATCGACAGGCTCACCCTATCAAGCATTATACCATAAAGGAACTTAGCTTGCGCGGACAATTTTTCAAAAAGCTTGTCTGTGACCAGCAGCTTGGGAACACGGATAAACGAAAAGTGCTCCGCGTCGTAGGTTTTGATATATTCGAAATTCATTTTACCACTCCTTTGTGAAATAAAAAACGCACCTGATAGAGAGATTATCAGGTGCGGCGTGGCGCGGGTTCGGTCTGAGATAAAAGGCGTTAATTTGTTCCGTCACTCCATCCGGCGGCATACCAGAAATGGTTAATCATCTCTTCCAAGTCACAAAATGCGCTATGCAATTCCGCGTTATTCATCCGGGCTTTTCGTTTGATCCCATGTTCGCTATCAAGGTATTTCCCTTGTTTTTCAAGGAAGGCAGGGGTAATAAGGCCTTCTCGCATCAGGACTTCGAGAAAGCCCCCAAGGCACCGCTGGAACATAAGGAAAAGGATATCCCCGCCATAATTCTGCGTTACCATTGGCATTAAGAGCTGTTCGGTGAACCACGGGACGAGATGCGTATATTCCGCAATTATGGTTTCCTGTGCAAAGGTAATACAGCTTTCCGGGTATTCGCCTGTTTCGCTGAAATGCTTTTCTCTTGAACCGTATTCGGGCAATTTTATTATTGGAATTTGATTCAAGCATTTTCACCTCCCTGTAAAAAAATACAGACTTCCTTAAAGAAGCCTGTGATGCGGTCAGCACTATGTTATTTTGGTATGAATATCTGACGTGTGCTTGTAATGATACAGTCGTTTCCGTGCCATTCTCCCGCCACAATAATGGGCAGGGGAGCGTCCCCCAACAACTTTTTAAGCGGAGTCAACCTTTCGCAGGTTTTCATCATCTTGGTGTAAACATCTTCTTTTCGGAAGTTAAGCCGATAATATATCCCCGGTGGAACCGTGGTATCGGTATGCTTAAAAATTGTCCATATGCGGAAGAGCCCGGTTTCGCCATTGACACTTTGCGTTGTGTTCACCTTGAAATTGCAGTTGATGAAGTTTAGCCTGATAATGCGGAAGGAATTCCGAAGCCCACCGATTGAAGCGTTGCGTTCGTCCTGAAAAATCTTATAGATTGGCACATCCCCGTCGGATGATGGGAGTGTATCATAATCGCTGTGCTGCAGACAATAGTAATACATTTTGCCTACTGTAGACATCAAGTTTTCTCGATGTATGCCAGATGAACCGCCGAGCGGCGCACCTGGCCTCGGGTTTGGGTCTGCGGAATAACCTTTTCGGGTGATTAGCTTAAAAAAATTATCCAAAGTAAACCCATCCATTTCAAGCGCCGCGCGTGAGGGCACAGGGTTTTCAAAAGGGCAGCCCGGGATGTGGCATTTGTTTGGATAAGCTGAAAAATATGGGGCTATAACGCCGTATCGTTTTTGCCCCATACCAATATTCTTTCGTAACATTGGTATCCCGCAACGTGTATTAGGGCAAAAATATTCGCCATGATATGGGTCGTTAAAGTCATCAGCATAGTGCTTTTGTTTATCTAAGCCAATAGCAAGGTTGGACATACTCCAGACACCTCAATGTTTTTTATATCACTGTTAAGGGAAAGTGGCACTTGTGTGCTACGGTGTTTGTTGTTAGTTTAACATATTTTACTGACAAAATAAAGAAACACTTTCTGTTGTTGGAGAATTATCAGGTGCGGCGTGGCGCGAGGTATTTCAGGCTCGCATTTACTTGGGGTATTGGGCGGGAATGACTTCTCTTTTGCTATGGTCTTCGATAAGTTCAAACGAATAAACCCATACCCACGGATTCGTATCCCAACCAAAGCCTCGTTTTGCGTTGAGGGCATCCCATAAAGTTTGAAATTTCTCAACACTGAAATCATATTCTTTTTGCCAATCGCTTGATGCGCCATCATGGGGCGCAGAACCCCTTCCGTCACATCCCTCCGCAAAGGCATCCTGTGGCGTTATATCCTGTACCCGCTCTGCGCGAACATCGGTTACTTGGAGAAACAGTCGGGCAGCGGAGCGAGGCATATGTATTGAAGGTCGCCATTTAACGTCAATCCCCCGGCTGCCATCTGAATACTGCGCCTTGTAACCGAAGCAGTTCTCGCCCGCGCGTTTAAAGGGGCATTCATCCTCGTTCTCGCGGCCAGCACAATCCGGCAAGCACGGTTTACAAAACCACGGCTCACGCACCCAAAGTATATCGCCGACCTGATAGGGGGCAACTTTGGCACACTCGCGTTTTACAGATTCGTCGTCCATAAGCGCGTATGACGTATATCTGTGAACCCATGTATATCTGTTTGCTACAAATTCCGGCGTTGACTTAGGCTGTGGATTGATTACCCGACGTGTTTGTGTTTTTGGACTATACTCACGCATTATCGCTTGCACCATCGGAACACTAAATAAAATCGGTTTTTCGCTCATATTCATGTCTACCTTTCTATTACAGTTTAAATAAAAATGCACCTGATAGAGAATTATCAGGTGCGGCGTGGCGCATTTTTTTTGGGAATTAGACCTTGTTCGCAAAATAGTCTGCCGGCATTCTACACGCAGTTTTATACATCTGAGCGTAATCGCTGTCGTGTGCCAGCCAGTAAAATATAGGGTAGGAACGGGTAAGATGAGTTGCGGTCTTTTTGTAAAAGTGATTGACGTCGGTTTGAAAATCGCTACTGTATTCAATATCAACCATATGCTTATGCGCGTCTTTTGGGAATAATCTGAACGGACCCCTTAAATGCTTCTCAATAGCGCCACATCTTGGCATTGCTGTTGAAATTCCGTGAAGTCTGCATATAAAAGGTCGAGCTGCATATGCCTTACACCCCCCGTCATCTTCGTCAAGTAACGGGCAAGCTGCAAACTGGTGCTTTATAAATACGTGGTCTTCATATAGGTCTAAACCGAATTCATCGCTGTTCAGCCTTTGATATTCGTTTATGCACTTTTGGGCAAGTAAACCCCACTGTGCACGCGCTATTTCCTGAGCGCGTAAGAACGCATTAGGAAAAAACGTGAGAAGATGGTTTTTTATGGCGCAGTATTCCAACTGAGAGATATAGAAATAATCACTGCAACACGCATTACATCCACGCTTACAGAGAAACGACACGTTGTTTTCCAGTTTAAGCCGTTCTATCTCCTTATCCAGCACGGAGAATTTTCGCCATAAACCGTAGACGGCGCTTCCATCAGCTATATCTGCGTGGCATTTCTTGGTTTTTTGCCCGCTGCCGCATACACACAAATCATTCATGCCCATATCTTCGTCCCCTAAATTGAGTTTTGAAGATAGTTTAGCATTTTTGGGCAGAATAATATAGCCCCCGTTGCGACCCACTATAGTGTCATAGACACCCCTGTTGCTCATAGCCCCGTTAGGGTCGTATATGCGGGGCAAATTTCTGGACATAGGGCCAACGCTATCATCTTCGTAATAAACCTTTGCACGGTCATAATGACGGTAGAGCCACATATTCAATAGGACAGGGCCTTTTCGCTGTCGTAACACGGTCACACTCCTCGTTTATTTATTTAAACAAAAATGCACCTGACAGAACAACATCAAGTGCAGTGTGGCGCGAGGTTTTCTATTTTGGGGCTTCATTTACGTTGTGCTGGAGATGGATATTGCGCCACAGCCCAACGCGGAACACGGTGTCAAGATTTTCCGCCGTAACGCAATCGCCGTAGTGGAGTGCCTTTGCGGGCCCTTTCATGAGCCAGATTTTTGTCAGGCAACGGATAGGCTCTATTGCCACCTCAACATCAACCGAGACAACATAGCGCCGCTTAATCAGGCCGTGCCGCCGTACGCGGCAAGCAATGCTATACGAAAGCCCCGGAAACAGCTCCACCTTTTTTCCGTTGGTATTCATGCTCTCGTCAAGGCGTAGCGCATAAGAGGAATCAAACGCACGGGGCTTAAATTCCTTCGGGGACACTACCCATAGTATCGCAATTTCTCCATGCGCTCCGCCTCCCCTGACAAAAGTGTGGCTAAAGCGACAGCTCCCCGGAACGTTGATTTCTGCTATGCAAGTGTACCAATCTTTCTCTAATGGATAGATTTGCGCCTCCACCTTTTGGATACCGTATTGCTTCGCGGCGCATATACGGTGCTTGCCCTCGGCAACCCAATAGCGCCCGCCATACTCAACCAATTTGATAGGCTCTTTTTCTATGAATGGCGTTTTGCCTTGCGAATATTCCCTAAAAAACGTGCCGCAATGGCTTGAGCCCATGCAAACGTGTAGGTTGCTACTGTCGCTGGCCGTGTTTTCCAAAATGCTCATTATGGCTTCTTCGGTATCGTGATATGTTGATAAACCCTTATCTTTCAGGAGCTTGCAGGTGTTGCCCAAAGCGGTTGGGTATTCGGCAATGTGGGCTACTTGTACCATGTGCGTAGTGTATTCATATTGCAATTGTAATCAGCCTCCTCTGCCCATTTTAACGATTGCCGCCGCTTTTGTCAAAGCAAGCATTTTCACTGTTGGAAATCCCGCGCCAATACTTTAAATCATAAGTTTCGAGGAGGAGCTTGATTTTACTATCGGGGTATGCGTGCGCGACTTCCTCAACGGCGTCGCATATACCGTACCCCCACTCGCCCCCGATTGGGCGGCTTATAACTTCCCCATCTGGCCGTACCGCGATTACCACCCCGACAGCCTTTGTTAAATCGGAAGCGGTAAGAACGTATTGCGGCGTATTCTGGAGGTTCTTCTCTCTCATGCATTAATTACCCCTTTACAGTTTAAATTAAAAATGCACCTGATAGAGAATTATCAGGTGCGGCGTGGTGCGTGTTAAGTTGGGATATTGGTTAAGCTCGTCGGTTCATCCAGTTGTCCAGCAGCTTAAATATAGTATCCTCCATATCCTTTTTGCTGGTGTTGGCGGGGAAATACTTCTCTATGGCTTTGGTTTTAATGGAGATAGACGGCCCCGCGCCGGTTTCCTCGGCTATGATGACCTCCATAACCTCTTTTGTGAGCTTGTGTTCCTCTTGTTTCTTTTTAAGCCTTTCGGCTTGCTCCAGCGAGGGGGCGCGGCCTAAATCGCAGATAAACTCATACAGCCATATCTGCGGCATTTCTTTAAGATGTGAGATTGCTACGCCGACATTGAGCTTGATTTTGCCTGTGTCCACCAAATCCAGCAGATTGGCGTTGAGCTCTGTAAGCCGGATATATCGCTGTATCTGCACTCCGCTTTCGCCGGTTTGTGCCGCAAGGATATCGCGCGATTTTTGACCTTTTAAATTGTGACCAAGTTGGTCACAATTATTCTCCGGTCTTCCGGCTTGCCGTTTCATGGCCTCCAGCTTCATCTTATAAGCAAAAGCCTTTTCGCTGGGCAAGATGTTCGGGCGGTAGATGTTGCTGTCCACCATGCGCCGGATTGCGGTATCATCGTCTGCCGTGGTAACCAAGCAGGGGAGCGCATTCAGCCCCGCTTGCTCAGCGGCGAATCTTCGCCTGTGGCCTGAGATGATTTCATATCCCCCGCCGTCGAGGGGCCGTACCTCCAGCGGAACGAGAACACCGTGCTCCTTTATGCTTTCGATAAGCTCCAGCATGGATTCATCATCAGGGATGACCTTAAAAGGATGATCCCTAAAAGCGTGTAAATCCTCCGCAAGCAATTCTATTACGGTATTTTTCGGGTCTGCCACATGGATTTCCGGCTCGCCTAGCCCGAATAAATCATCCACGGTAGCCAGCTTTATAGTCTGCCCCGGCCTTTTAGCGCGTTCGCTCATGCTGTCACCTCCTGCGCTAAGGCCATGTAGCCGGAAGCGACTTTACCCTCAGGATCGTAGGCCATTATGCTCTTGCCCGCCGCAGGGGATTCTTCCGCGCGGACTGAGCGGGGAATACTTGCCCCAAAGATATGAATGTGCTTCCCGTAAGCTTTCCGGATGCTCTCAATAACGTCTTTCGCGTTATTTGTCCGGGTGTCCACCATCGTCATGAGTATTCCGCTTATTTTTAAATCCCGGTTTAGCCGTTTCTTGATTCTGCCGATAGTGGCCAGAAGCTGTTCCAGCCCCTTAGCTGAGAGAAAAGAGGCTTGTACAGGGATTAGCACGGTGTCGGCGGCAACGAGCGCGTTGATTGTCAGCATCCCGAGGGAGGGCATACAGTCTATTAGGATATATTCATACTCATCTTTAATCGTATCAATATAATCCTTTAGGATGTATTCGCGGTCAACCGAAACATTGACTAGCGTGGTTTCAATGCCCGAAAGGGACATATCGGCGGCTATCAAGTCAATTAGTTCCGATTCATGATGAATAATCGGATTGGAAATGCTGGGGTCGTTTACAATTACTTGTTGCACGATAGTGGCGAGAGTTACGCTCTCGCTATCGGGCGTGTAGCCGAGCGATGCGGAAAGGCTCCCCTGAGGGTCGCAATCCATAAGCAGCGTCTTGTGGCCAAGCTGTGCAAGGGCTGTTCCCAAGCTCGCGGTAGTGGTAGTTTTTCCCACCCCGCCTTTTTGATTGGCGATGGCTATGATGGTTGCGGACATTGAAAATTCCTCCCGTTTTTTAATCTTTTTTACGTTTTTCAGGTTTTTGGGGCTGTTGTAAATACCACCCGTTACTGAAAATCGCTTTGTTATGAGATTTTTTCTATGTCCCTTAAATCCATCCGTACCAAGCACGAATAATCCGAACTCTCCGCCGATTATAATATTCGGCGAAGCGTTCGGATTTGTGCGTTATTTAAGCCAATAGCTTTATGTAACCAGAGTGGCGGAGGTTCTACTGCCACTCTGTTGTTTTCAAGTTTACAGCCTAAGCGGATATGTTGTTTCTTTTGTGTGCAGCCATCCACTCCGCAAACTCACTGCGTCCCGCTTCTGTGTTGAAAAATGCTTGGATTGCCGGAAGGATACATCTTGCAAAAGCGTCTATTTCGTGTTTGGGAGGATTGAAACCGTCTTTAGCAAAAGACTTTTTTGCTGTTGGTTTATGGGTTGTTTTTGAAGAATAATGGCCTGTAATCTTAATCTGCCAACACCTTGCGGGATAAATATCTGTCATGTGATTTAGGCTCCTTCTATTAAATTTTCAAAGTACGTTCGTGGCTCTTCCGTCCGCTTTATTGCGTGGCTGGTATTTGTTTTTCTCTAAGCGGCCCTCCTTTGCTGTCCTGAGTATCTCAGCGCACAGCGCCTTGACCTTGTTCGGTGCTAACCTTGTTGCCTCACGAATTTCCAACGTC
>DOZQ01000107.1:0-166 GCA_003517915.1 Oscillospiraceae bacterium
GGACGAGGAGACCGGGCGGCAGGTGCTGGATTATATTGCGCGGCTGCAAGGGGAGATGGGCTTTGCTCTTGTCATGGTAACCCACAACACCAACATAGCCGAGATGGCGCATACGGTCATCAGAATGAACAGCGGTAAAATGCGTGAAACGCTCACGAATGAAAAA
>DOZQ01000107.1:303-514 GCA_003517915.1 Oscillospiraceae bacterium
AGCTACTATGACGCGATTGCGGCGGGTGGCAGGATGACCGCGGCCATATCGGGCGGCGCACTGCTTATAACCACGGCGGTGATGCTCGTTTTTTATATTAAGCATTATATCGATACCCATCGGCCGGAGCTGGGCATATTAAAGGCTATGGGATATGGGAATGCAAGAATTGCGAAAAACTTTTGGATATTCGGTTTGGGCATTTTTACTA
>DOZQ01000107.1:522-805 GCA_003517915.1 Oscillospiraceae bacterium
GTTTTACCGGCAAAACGACACAGATGGAATACTGCCGGAGGTGACGCCGCGTTTTAATCCGGAATTTATTGTTTATATGCTGATTCTGCCCTTTATTGCTTTTGCCCTGTTTTCGGTGCTATACGCTTATTTTAAACTAAGACAACCGCCGCTTGAACTTATACGCGGCAAAAACCTTAGCGCAAAGCAAAAAGCCGGCAAAAAATCCACCGGCGCAAAAGAACTTCCGTTTTTAAAGGAGCTTAGCAAAAGCACCCGTAGAAGCCGCCGTTCGCTGGTATTT
>DOZQ01000107.1:928-3675 GCA_003517915.1 Oscillospiraceae bacterium
AAAGACTATAGCCATGATGAAGGTATTCGGTTATTCCGAGCGGGAATGCGGTGGCGCTGTACTTGCCGGATACCGGCCGGTTTCGTATATAGGCTTCGCAATAGGAACCGCCTATCAGTACGGGCTTATTAAAATGATGGTTTCGGTGTTTTATGACAGCGTGGCGGTTATTCCCGAACATAATTTTGATCTGCCAGCCTTTTTCATTACGCTGGCGCTGTTTATATTGTTCTATGAATCCGTTATGAAGGTGTATACCGTCAGGCTCAGGCGGATTCCAATAAAAGAAGTCATGGAAGAATAGCGTAACGGCTAAGACAAAGATAAAAAGCAACTAAATAGGATTTAGATTCTCACGAAAAGCCACTTTACCATATATCTCTTTCCTTAAATATTTTGGAGCAAATGCTATAGTAATCTAAATCACACATNNCATAGCGGCGTTCTTCGCTATGTAGTCGGCTGCGCCGAAGAGGTCTGTGTAGTCCTCTGTCGTGCAACCTTTGATATATATCTGGCACTTCTGTATATCACCCTCGGTGGTGATATATATTCGGTCAATCACGGTATGCAGAAGTGTAAACAAAATTTCCGGCTGTGCGTCCTTTGCGTATTCTTCAAAGGACAGCAGCCGTTTCTTTATGCCGCTCAATTCGTGGATAACATACTGGTTCTCTGACTGCGCGTCCTCTATGCGGCGCAGCGTATTCTCACGCTTGGCAAGTTCATCTGTCAATACCTTTACATCGTCTTGGATGAACCGTTTTAACGCGTCATCGGCTTCACGCAGATTACGAACCTGTGCGGCAATATCCGTATTCAGCCGTTCAATTGCCTTTTTGATTTCCTGATATTCCTGCTCGCTTTGGTCGGCACGTATCATATTCGCAATCCGGTTTTCAAATATCTGCCGATAGTATTCGTGCTGTTCATTATGAAGATCGGAAAGTGAGCGAACGACAAACTCATCAAGAGAAACGCCTTCCACTCCCTTAAAAGTACATTCCTTTTCCCGAACGCCGGGGCAGATATACTTAAAACGCGGCTTGCCATTTGTCCATCGATTGGACTCGGGATTTACCCGCAGCCGTTTCCCGCACACAGGACAGTACATTAATCCGGCCAGTAACGCATTGGTCTTTCTATGCGGACGATTATACTTCTCCGCGATTGCATCCAACATATTTTGCGTTTCTACCCACTTCCGCGAACTGATAAATCCTTCGTGCCTGCCAACCGAAATAATCCATTCGCTGATAGGCTTTCTTGACAGCAATTGTGAAAATTTCGGATTCAGAAACGTAGAATCCTCATCCTCNNATTTTCATTTGATCGGTCTTATTATAGGAAGAAAGTCCATGCTGTCCGTCAAACTCAGACAATTCGCCAAAGAGATTGCCGTCATGCTCCAAAAAGTAATTATGGGAATATTCATCCGCAACACAGTAAATCGGATTCCGCAAAATCATACGGATGGAGGAAGTTGTAAATCTCGCACCGTTCTTCGTGGAGTATATAGTGTTGATTTGATCGGATGTCCGCAGCAAAGAGCGTGTTTCCCAAAAAGTACGGTAAATCTCCATGACTATCAACTTTTCTTCCGCAACGGGAACAAGGAAGCTGAGTGCGCTTTTGTTTTTGCCGCTCCCAGTGGTCACGCGCTCGGAAATAAACCCTGTTGGCGTTTCGCCGCCGAGCCATCGCCCGTCCTTGGCAAGCTCCACCAAATTATCTTGAATGCGTTCGGTCAGGATGTCGCGCTCAAACTCCGCAATGATCGCCAGCACTTGGATGATGATTTTCGAGGTGCTGATTTGCGTATTGATATTATTGGAACAAACAAGCAGCGTCACATCATGACGTTCAAAGTATTCCAGTAGCCGCATGAGGTCGGAGGTTTTCCGGCTAATACGGTCTAATTTATAGCAGGCAACCGCCTTGATTTTGCCCATTTCAATATCACGCAGAAGCCTTTGAAAATCGGGCCGGTCTGAATAATACCCGCTCAATCCTTTATCTTCGTATTTTTGAAAATCATAATCATCCGGCAGGGACAGTTGGTTGATTGCATATTCGGCGCTGTGCTTAAACTGTACACCGATACTATCGCCTTTATTGGTAATCCGGGACTTTCTTCCATAAAGGACAACAATCCTGTTATCTATACCGGATTGGATTCTCGCTTTTCTTTTTATTGCCATATTCATACCTCCGATCTGAAATATGGGACAGGTCTTTTCCTGCACCATATCAATTATAGAAACCTCATGCCGATTGCTCAAAGGTGCGATCTTCTTCTCGCAACGTGCGAAGCAGTATCTTTAGGTCGTCCGCACAGTAGTCCCGCAATTCGCGGAGAGCAAAGTCGGCACGTTTTTCCGCAAACTCACGCCAATACTTCTCGCTCTCTTTGTCGCTATGAAAAACCGCCTCCATCATCCGGCCCTCCCGGTCAGTCCGACACTGACCGCCAGAGCCTTGTTCACTGCCAGCATGTCCTCCTGCCCAAGAGCGCCGACATAATCCTTCAGCCGCCGCTTGTCAATCGTCCGTATCTGTTCAAGCAGGGCAACGGAATCACGGTCAAGTCCGGCATTTTCGCTTAAATTGCAATGGGTGGGTAAAGTAACTTTCATGGCCTTGCTGGTGATTGCAGCGATGATGACGGTGGGACTGTGCTTGTTCCCAATATCGTTTTGAATAATAAGAACAGGACGAACGCCGCCCTGTTCGCTGCCGACAACGGG
>DOZQ01000107.1:3692-3834 GCA_003517915.1 Oscillospiraceae bacterium
AGACCTCCCTTGAAAATTCACACCCTGTGGGTATGTAAGGAAGCCGGACACATCGCTTTTAAGATTGGGAAGGCATAGAAAATAAGCCTTTATCTCTTGAAATCTGCTTTGCGCCCGCTTCCGTATTTTCAAGGCGGGATAT
>DOZQ01000107.1:3949-60151 GCA_003517915.1 Oscillospiraceae bacterium
TTAGCCCCATTGCCTGTCATGGCCATACCGGGGGCAACCCGGTATTTTTAGCCGGAAGTTTCTCGCTCGTCGCGGGACAGATACGATCAGACCTCTTTATGTGTCTTGTTTTCCGCATCCGCGACATCATGGCGCAACCGCTAACGTGGCTTATGCTTTTGGCTATAGCAATGGGAATGTGCTTGATGAATGGGTATTCAATTTTCAATGAGCTACCCATCCACCATCCGAAAACGGAAAACAGGTGAGTGGCAAAATGCCTTCTCACCTGTTTCCACACTCAAAGCCGATTTGTTACCTCTGTTTTCAGAAGTTTTTTATCGCCTCCTTGATTTTTTCTTTCGCTCGGTTTACCGAACGGAACGCCGATACTTTAGAACATCCCTCCATCTCCGCAATTTGCTCATATGTCAAACCAAACTCGTGATAGAGGATGAACCGCCGACGTTGTACTTCCGGCAAGTCCTCGATGGCCTGCCGCAGCCGTTCATCCCGCTGGCTGTCAAAGACCGTTTCTTCCACGCTTTTAGGCGGATTTAATGCCCGACTATAAAGCGATTCGTCGGTCAAATCGGATTGCTCTGTATGCCGCTCATCCCATCGGCGCAGATTGCGCTCCTGTTTTACGAAACGGCAAAACTCCAAATAAACCGGGCGTGATACCTCCGTTTCCCGTAGGACGGCTTGTCCATCCTTGAAAGAAACGTAGTAGTGCATGATTCCCTCTGTGACCTCGGTACGGAGGGTATACGGATTTGAATAATCAAACATTGTCCTTTCTCCGATCTGAATTTTTTATGGAAATTCAGATCGGAGTGGAGGACTGCGACAGCGTGGGAAAAGACCCACATAAAACAAAAAACCCTCCGGATAAACAGAAGCTATCCGAAAGGCATGGTGAACTGGCAGTTCACCTTTAGAAACAAAAAATCCCGCTATCTGAAGCAGGCTTTTTTTGACGAGTTATAAAGTTGTAAAATCAGAGCATTTTCAGCAGGGTGCTAAAAAGTGCAGCCAATATGCACAGACTGCATAATGTTATTTATGTAAATCATTGACTGCACGCTCCTATCTGGGCATTTGTTGCCCTGTATTAAATGGAATTTCAGGATAAATAATCGTGTCTGCCGGAATATCTAAGTGGCGGATTAATCTGACAAACAAATCATAGCTGGGTTTCCGGTCACTATTTTCAATTGCCTTTAAGTGTCTTGGGGTGATTTTCAGCAGACCAGCCAAATGTGCTTGTGTCCATCCCTTGGACTTTCGGGCGGTTTTGATCACAGTGCCCAAGCAATCGGCTGGTGGCTCCTTTTGCATAGCGGCATTACCTCCTTGATTTCTTCAAAATTGGGTATACATCAGCAGTGTGATCCTGCTTTTACCTCTGTTTTCCCCATTTTTTATTCCTCTGTTTTAATAAAACTAATCAACATAATCTCCTTTTGCAACAACAATATTGTAGCCGATATTTTCCATACGTCTTTTCATACAGGATATACACTCGGCGGCTTCCTCTCCCGTGCAGATTTTGTTATCGTACAAAAAATACTTTTTTCTTACGCCGACCGGCGAAAGGTTAGGCATAACCACATTTGCGCCGACAAGTATTCCGAGTTCACGCCCATCATTGTCAATCGTTCCAAGTGCGGTGGTAGACGGTATAAGCAAATTCGGATTCATCAGTCGCAGTATCGCCAGTATATTCAGCGTCAGGTGCAAATCTCCCAGTTTTTCCTTGGAAACCGGAGTAGATGAGTGCGGAATAAACGGTCCAACGCCCACCATCTCCGGGTCTAATTCTTTAATAAATAACAAATCTTCTGCAATATGCTCCAAAGTCTGTCCTAGCAAACCCACCATGAATCCGCAGCCTACTTGATAACCGATTTTCTTCAAGTCCCATAAGCATTTTTTGCGGTTTTCAGACGACATTTTATCAGGGTGAAGCGTTTTATAATGGGCGTCGTTCGCCGTTTCGTGCCGAAGCAAATATCTGTCTGCGCCTGCATCAAAAAGACGTTTATAACTTTCGTATTCGCGTTCGCCAATCGAAAGAGTAATAGCGCAATCGGGATATTTCGCTCTGATTTTAGCGACTATATCGCACAAAATGTCGTCGGTGTAATACCCATCCTCGCCGCCTTGCAAAACAAAAGTGCGGAAGCCTAAACTATATCCCGTTTCGCAGCACTGCATAATCTGCTCCTTAGTCAGCCGATACCGTTCGGCGTTCTTGTTAGCATATCGAATACCGCAGTAATAGCAGTTATTTTTGCAATAGTTTGTAAACTCTATCAAGCCGCGAAGGAAAATCTTATTCCCGAAAAACCGTTTCCCAGTTTCCCTTGCGCGTTCGTGCAGATAATCATCTTCGCAGGATAAAAGTCGCTTAAATTCGGTGTGGGATAAAGTTCTTTCATTTTCGAGTTTGTCAATTAAATCTTTCATGGTGAACATACCTCCTCGCCGCATCGTCTGAACGCTCGATTTTAACCAAAGACAATCTGACTTTTCTGTTTCTTCATTATTTCAAATTGATTGGCTTTAATAATTTCCACACATCGGTTGGCTTGCCGTCCACATGAACCGATACTTGTGTATAAACCCAACCGTCTACATTTTCCGGGTCAACCCCTGCCGCAACAAGAGGGTCGGGGTTAAGCGCGAACACAATATCCTTATCGTTGACGTCAATATCCTTAGCCCACTCGAACATCGCGTCGCCCAAATCAAGCGTGTAATGCTCCATTTCCATGTGGTAGCCGAGTTTATCCCGAAGAAACCGCAGGTCTTTTTCAAATTGATTCAGTGCGCCTTTTTGCTCTTCCTGATTCAGCATATTGAATGACGGCGCTGTATAAATCAAAGTATCGCCGTTTACGGTACCGTTTTCAAGTTTGTCCGTATTAAGTCCCGCCGTTATGAAAGGCTGAACGTCCACAGTCACACTCACCGTCTGGTTATCCCATACAAGCTGCGCTCCGCCATCCGGCGCAGTAACACGCCATACATTTTCTTCATCACCCTTGGCAGGAAGAACTGCAAGCACATCGCCGAAGGCTCGAACAGAATCGTTGTTCACTACGTCTAACGCCGAACATCCGGTCAATACAACAATAAACAATAACCCTAAAAAATAAAATCGCTTCATTTTATCAACTCCTCGCAATACATATAAATGTTATTGTACATCTTGCCTTTTATAATAATAGTCAATCGCCGCTTTAATGCCCTCTTCCGCAAGCACGGAGCAATGCAGTTTTTCGGGTGGCAGCCCCTCCAACGCCTCAGCGACAGCCTTGTTTGTCAAATCAAGGGCTTCCTGTATGGTTTTGCCCTTAACCATCTCGGTTGCCATAGACGAAGTTGCGACGGCCGCGCCGCAGCCAAAAGTCTTGAATCGTATATCGCTGATTGTGTCATTTTCGATTTTCATATAGATTTTCATAATATCCCCACACTTTGCGTTGCCAACCTCGCCAATGCCGTTTGCGTTCACAAGCTCGCCTACATTTCTGGGATTCGTGAAGTGATCCATTACTTTATCTGAATACATTAATTTGTCTCCTTTTATTCATGCCACAATGGGGACATATCGCGTAGTTTTGCAATAATTCCCGGTAGCTTTTCAAGAACATAATCAATATCCTCGTCCGTGTTGTCCTCTGAAAGCGACAGACGCAGAGAGCCATGCGCGATTTCGTGAGGCAAGCCGATAGCCAGCAAAACGTGTGATGGGTCAAGCGAAGCCGAGGAACAGGCGGATCCGGACGAAGCGCAGACGCCGCACCCGTCGAGCAGGAGCAGTACCGACTCCCCCTCCACGCACTCAAACGTAAAGGACGCGATGCCTGGAAGCCTGTTTACCGGGTCGCCCGTAAGATGGGAACGCGGAATTTTTAGTAGCCCCGCTATCAGCCTGTCCCGCTTTCGGACAACATCAGTCAGTGGCAGACGCGATGCGGCGTCCGATAAAGCGGCGGCGAGCGCCGCTATGCCGATAACGTTTTCAGTGCCGCTTCGCAGGGAGCGTTCCTGTCCTCCGCCGTGAATGAAAGGGGGAAGGCGGACGCCCTTCTTGACGTATAACACTCCCGTCCCTTTCATGCCGCCGAACTTGTGGCCGGATAAGGACATCATATCCACGTTCATATCGCTTACGCTGAGCGGAATATGCCCCGCCGCCTGTACCGCGTCGGTGTGAAACAACACGCCTCTTTCCCGCGCTATCGCCCCTATTTCCGCTATGGGAAGAATAGTGCCGATTTCGTTGTTCGCAGTCATCACCGTTATCAGCACAGTATCATTGCGGATTGCATCGCGAAGTTCATTCAAATCTATTTGCCCATGCTGATTCACACCGAGGATGGTTACTTTATAACCATTTTTTTCGAGGGATTTCAACGTATTAATAACCGCCGGGTGTTCAATCGCGGTGGAAATAATATGCTTGCCTTTATTTTTGCCGTAAAGGGCAGCGGATTTAATCGCCCAATTATCGGACTCAGTTCCTCCGCTCGTAAAATACACCTCGCCGGGCGTTGCACCTATGGCTTCGACAACGACGGCTCTGGCGTTTTCAACGGCTTTTTTAGCCTCGCGCCCGATAGAATATATCGACGACGGATTGCCGTAACTTTCGGAAAGGTAAGGCAAAACAGCTTCTCTTGCCGCGTTTGAAATTTTCGTCGTCGCGGCATTATCTAAATATACCAATTTTTTCATAAAACCCTTTCCTTCGCTTTGCGATTTGCGGAATACTGTTCTTTCGCCTTAAACCTCTTTAACCGCAACGCGTTTGTCAGCACCGATACCGAACTCAGACTCATGGCCGCCGCCGCAAGCATGGGGTTTAAGAGCGGTCCGCCAAACAGATGAAGCACACCCGCCGCGACGGGGATTCCCACCACGTTATACCCAAATGCCCAAAACAGATTTTGCTTAATATTGCGGATGGTGCGCTTTGAAAGTTCAATCGCCGTCGATACCTCCATTAAATCCGAGCGCATGAGGACGATATTCGCGCTTTCCATAGCGATATCCGTACCGGAGCCAATGGATATGCCGATATCAGCCTGCATAAGCGCGGGCGCGTCATTGATGCCGTCACCAACCATAGCGACTGTTTTTCCGCTTTCTTGCAGTTTTCTGACCTCATTCGACTTATCCCCCGGCAAAACCTCCGCGAGAACCCGGGGAGCGCCGACCTCTTGCGCTATTTCGTTTGCCGTTTGCAGGCTGTCTCCTGTGAGCATAATCACCTCAATGCCCATGCTTTTAAGCCGCTCTATGGCAGATTTACTGCTTGGCTTCGGCGTATCTGATACTACAATTTTACCTTTATATTCGTCGTCAACAAACACTTGAATACCGCGGCGGATTTCAACCCTCTGTCCGCCTATTATTCCCTCGACACCTTGCCCGACGACGGCTCTAAAATCCCGCACATCCAGATATTCTCCGTCGAAATAATCGCAGACCGCCTTTGCAATCGGGTGTTCCGAATACCGCTCGAGCGACGCGGCAAGCTGTAAAACATCGCCCTCAACGGCTGTAACGGTCGGCTTGCCCTCGGTGATTGTGCCTGTTTTGTCCAAAATCACGGTGTCAATTTTATGCGCTGTTTCCAAAGCCTCGCCGCTTTTAATTAAAATACCGTTTTCCGCGCCTTTGCCCGTACCGACCATAATCGCCGTCGGAGTCGCAAGTCCTAAAGCGCAAGGGCAGGCAATCACAAGTACGGAAATAAAAATCGTCAATGCAAATTGAATGTCGCCGCCTGTGCCAATGAACCATGCGGCACCCGCAAGCAATGCGATTACGCTAACAACAGGTACAAACACGCCGGCTACCTTGTCGGCCAAAGCCGCGATTGGGGCTTTACTTCCTTGCGCGTCCTCAACGAGCTTGATAATCTGTGCCAAAGCCGTGTCCGCGCCGATTTTTTCCGCTTTAAATTTTATGGTGCCTGTGGTATTGATAGTAGCGGCGTAAACAGTATCGCCCGCTTTTTTATCAACCGGCATACTTTCGCCTGTCAGCATGGATTCGTCAACAGCGGTATTGCCGTCAATTACCGTGCCGTCAACAGGAATTGCTCCGCCCGGTTTTACAAGGATAATGTCGCCGATTTGCAATTTGTCAACGGGAAGCTCAATCTCCGCGTTATCGTGAACAACAAAAGCCGTCTTCGGCGCAAGGTTCATCAACTTTTTAATTGCTTCACCTGTTTTGCCCTTCGCTCCGGCTTCGAGGGATTTTCCGAGCAGCACGAGCGTGATAATAACTCCCGCCGATTCGTAATACAGCGCGTCCACCGCCGCGAAATTGGTGTTTGCAATTTGCCAGGTATTATAAAGGCTATAAATGACCGCCGCCGTTGTTCCGACCGCAATCAGACTGTCCATGTTGGGACTGCCCTTAAAAAGAGATTTGAACCCTACCGTGTAAAAGCGATATCCGACGCCGATAACCGGCAAGGTCAACAGTAATTCGGCCAGCGCGTAAACGAGCGGATAGTTCATCATATCAAGAAAAGCCGGGAACGGCAGCCGCACAACCGTAATCATAGGAGCCATCGCAATATAGAAAAGCGGGAGTGAGAACACGGCGGCTACGATGAATTTCGTCCACAATGTTTTGATTTCCTTTTGTTTGCGCGCACGGTCTTTGTCTGCGGTGTTCACTTTTATTTCTTCCACCGCTGTGTATCCGGCTTTTTCAATAACCGCGGTAATCGCCGCAAGGGTGACAGCTTGTGCATCAAAGGTTACAGAGGCTTTTTCCGTAGCGAGATTGACCGATACGTTTTCTACACCGTTTAGTTTTTTTACTACGCGTTCCACACGCGCAGAACAGGCGGCGCAGGACATGCCGCCTATTTTCAATGTTTTACTTTCCATAATTATATCCCCCTTATTACGTGACTGTAATTGTCGCCCGAATCATGCCCATCCAGCAGGTATATTGGAACTTTCCGGCTTTGTCCGGGGTAAATTCGATTATATTCTCGCCCACCGCGAAGGTATGCTCTATGCCGTATTCACTTATATACATCATGTAGTTGCAGCCGGTAATACTGCCATTCGGCGCGTCGATAATCCATCTGACAGGCGTTCCGGCCTTCACCGTGATGTTTGGATAACCGCGCGCAGAGAGCGTACTGTTGATAATCTGTATATCATCCTGTACATTATCCTGATTTTGCTCTGTATTTTGTACGTTAATCTCGTTTGACTGCTGAGGGGTTCCTCTACTAAAATCTGAGAGGCTCCAGCCCTGAGTTAGCATGGACAGTCCTAATACAACCACCAATACCGCTCCGACTGTCATCACCTTTGCGGTAAATTTCTTTCCCAAAGCGGAAGAAACCGCGCCAAGACCAAACATCAGCGGCACAGTTCCAAGACTAAATAAAAACATGGATAAAGCACCGGCAAACGCGTTGCCGGTAGACAGCGCATAAATCTGCATGGCCTGTAAAGGTCCGCAGGGCATCAGACCGTTTAGCAAACCGACGATTAGCGGGCTTTTACTTTGTCCTTTTTCCTTGTTGATTTTTCGCGCAAAAATTTTTGGCATTCTTGGATTCAGCCTGCGCAGCCAAGGGAATATCCCCAACATATTGATTCCCATGATGATCATAAACACACCGGCAATCAGCTTGAACACACCCTGCATAGTGGTGGAAAAAGTGATTGCCGAACCAAGAGCGCCGACAATAAAGCCAACCACTGTGTAGGAAATAATCCGTCCAAGATTGTACAGGAAAGCAGGGCGGAATGTCCCGAAACGACTTTCATCGGCATCGGTTCTGCGGGGAATACACTGGGAAAGATTGATTCCGCCGCACATGGCGATACAATGAACCGATGTGACCAAACCGATAACAAACAGCATCCCGTAGCTCATCGCTGAGTCTGCCAATTGACTTGGTGCCAGCAGGTTAAGCACGCCAAAATGCTCTAGCAGAAAATAGAGCGCCGCGATGATTACAAAAATCCCAATAACACGTCCGGCATTTGTCGGCTGCCGTTCATTATCCGGTAAAACGCTGTAATCCAGGCTTTCTATAATAGCACCTATTTTTTCGGGTGTAATGGAGCTTTCATCGTAGGTCACAATAGCATCTCCCGTATTGTAACGCACTTTTGCCCCTTTCACACCGGCAGTTTTACGAAGCTTCTTTTCAATTTTATTTTGGCAATTTACACAAGTCATTCCGCCAATGCGAATGGTCTTGGTCTTTAGGTTATATTCCATTCGTCGTTCTCCTTCCGTGTTTATATGTTAAAGATGATTATTCTGTTATTATCTTATTTATTGTGCCGCCGCCAATCACGATATCATCGCTATAAATAACAACAGCTTGTCCTTTTGTTATCGCCCTTTGCGGTCTGTCAAATTCAACCCGAATTGTATTGGAATCTAACTGCCATACCGTCGCGGATTGCTCCGGCTGTTTGTATCGTATTTTTGCGCGCACCTGCAGCGGTGCATGAAGCGTATCAAACGGTATCAGGTTAATGTCCCGCGCAATCAGTGTTTTGGCGTACAGCTGCTCTGACGATCCGACAGTCACGGTATTATCTTCTGCGCATACCGAGCAAACATATAAAGGCGCTGCGGCAGGTAGTCCTAATCCCTTGCGTTGGCCAACGGTATAATGAATCAGTCCTTTATGCGTTCCGAGTTCTTTGCCCTGCATATCTACAAAGCGGCCTTCGAGAATTGGTTTACCGGTATACTGCCGGATAAAATCTGCATAGTCACTGTTTTGCACAAAGCATATGTCTTGGCTGTCATGCTTTGTCGCGTTGACAAAACCGTGTTTAAGGGCAATTTCACGCACTTGGGATTTTGTTCGCCCGCCCAAAGGAAAAAGCGTGGCTTTCAGCTGCTCCTGGGTCATGGTATATAGCACATAGCTTTGATCTTTGGATGAGTCCACACCCTTTTTCAAAAGATACCGGCCGCTCCCCACATCGGGTTCAATCCGGGCATAATGTCCGGTGACGACATATTCTTTGTCCAGTTCTCTTGCCCGATGCAGCAAACGGTCGAATTTTAAGTAACGGTTGCAGTCGATACAGGGGTTCGGTGTTTCACCGTTCTGATAGGCTTCTATAAACCTCCCGATAACCTGCTTTTTGAAGGTGTCGGTATAATTAAAAACATAAAACGGGATGCCCAATTTATAGGCCACAGCCCTCGCGTCTTCGGCGTCTGCCAAAGAGCAGCAGGAATTCTCGCGGCTTTCGCCAATATCCTCGTTTGAAAAGAGCTTCATCATGCTTCCCATACAGTCGAGACCCTGTTCTACCGCCAGCAGCGCCGCCACAGAGCTGTCCACACCGCCGCTCATGGCAATGAGCGCCCCGCTCACGTTTTACGCATCCTTTCTTTCATGCCCTCAAGGCGGTTTAGTGCTTCATACAGCGTCTCGTCCCGTTTAGCAAAATGGAAGCGTATCAGATGCTTCACATTCTCCCTGAAAAAGCTGGAACCGGGTACTGCACCCACGCCGACCTTTTCGGCCAGCTTCTCACAAAAATCAAGGTCGCTTTCATATCCGTATTCGGATATATCAAGCATCACATAATAAGCTCCCTCCGGCGTGGTGTATTGTATACCAAGATCTTTTAACCCTTTCAGAAATAAGGCACGCTTTTCGGTATATTCCTGTAAAAGCCCGTCGTAGTAGCTTTTAGGGAAACGCAGTCCGACAACAGCGGCCTCCTGCAAAGGCGCTGCCGCTCCTACCGTCAGGAAATCATGTACCTTTCGTGCGACTTCAATAATTTCCGGCGGCGCAATAATATATCCCAGACGCCAGCCGGTGATAGAATAGGTTTTGGACAGAGAACTGCACGAAAGCGTCCGCTCCCGCATGCCGGGCAAGGAGGTCATATAGGTATGCACATAGGGCGCGTAGACAATATGCTCATAGACTTCATCGGTGATGACATACGCGTCATACTTTTTCGCCAGCTCCGCAATCACGGTCAACTCATCATGTGTAAACACCTTGCCGGTAGGATTGGAAGGATTACAAAGAATCAATGCTTTCGCGCCTTGCTTAAAAGCGGATTCCAGCCTGTCAGGGTCAAAATTAAATGCCGGAGGCCGGAGCGGAACGTAAATCGGTTCCGCTCCGCTCAGGATCGCGTCCGCGCCATAGTTTTCATAAAATGGCGAAAACACCGCCACCTTGTCGCCCGGATTGCAAACCGTCAGCATGGCACACATCATCGCCTCGGTGCTGCCGCAGGTAACAACGATTTCCCTGTTCGGCTCAATGGAAAACCCCATAAGCCTTGACTGCTTTTCCGCCAGCGCTTCCCGGAAATTCTGCGCACCCCATGTAATACTGTACTGGTGCGGCAGGGAGGATGTTTCCGCCAAGCGGTCAAGCAGCTCTCTGGGCGGGTCAAAATCCGGAAACCCCTGTGAAAGATTGACCGCATCATATTTCTGAGATATACGGGTCATGCGACGGATTACGCTATCGGTAAAACCGGCGGTACGCTTTGAAAGCTCTCTCATATTCCGTCCCCCTGTAGCTTGGCAACGGTTTCGGTGCGCTGGTCAATCACGCGCTTGGCTTTGTGGGTGCTGCGTTCGAGCGTTCCGCCCGGAAGAACATTTACGATGGCGGGCTTGACGCCGATACGGGCTTTCAGCGCATTTATGACAAGCTCACGGATTTTATCATCTGTCTGCTCCGTTACATTCTCTACGTTCACTTCATATTTGCAGGTATAGTTTTCTTCAAAGATGCGGATGGTATATTCATTGGATATCTCCGGCAGAGCGCGAATGACATACTCAATGTCGGACGGATACACATTGACCGCGGACACAATAAACATGTCGTCCTTGCGGCCGTCTACAAAGATGCGGCCGTGGGTGCGCCCGCATTTGCAAGGCGTGAGGTCGATTCGGCCGATGTCTCCTGTACGGAAGCGAATAATCGGGCGCGCTTTTTTACGCAGTGTGGTATACACAAGCTCACCGCGCTCACCCGGCGGCAAAAGCTCGCCGGTACTTAGGTCAACCGTTTCCACATAGATATGCTCCTCGGCTATATGCAGCCCGTCATGGTATTCGCAATGGGCCGCGCAAGCGCCGAAAATATCGGACAAGCCATAAAAATCGTAAAGCTCCGCGCCCCAAATATCGGTGATTGCCTGGCGGGTCGCCCCGATAGAACCGCCCATTTCACCCGCTACAATGATTTTTTTAATGGAGAGGTCTTTTTTCGGGTCAATGCCGCTCTGGAGCGCTTTTTCACCTAAAGCAATGATGTAGGACGGGCTGGTCCAAATCACGGTTGGCTGATACGTTTTTAGTATAAACAGCAAGCGTTCAGACGGTATCGCCCCCGCCCAAATGCACAAAGCGCCCGTCCTCTGCGCACCGATAACATCGGGGCCGCCTACGTACAGGGCAAAGTTCAGCGCATGAACATAACGGTCGTTCGGACGTAGTCCCGCCTGCCAGAACAAACGCGCCTCTGTTTCCTGAAACTCGTCGAAGTCCTGCGCTGTAAACGGCGAAAGGGTGGGAACGCCCGTGCTGCCGCTGGAAGTGCTGACAAAAACCACATCCTCCTCCGGCACGGCGGCAAGCTCACCCAAAAAGGAGCCGACTCCCTGTGTATCCCGCTGTGTTTTTTTGTCGATAAACGGGAACTTGGTCAAATCCCCAAGCGTTTTCACGTCATCGGGATGTACGCCTGCCTCGTCCCAGGCGCGTTTATAATAGGGGCTGTTGGCGTAAGCGTGCGCCAGCTCCTCCTGTAAGCTTCTTAGCTGCAGCTCTTCCAGCCGGCCGCGGGAAAGTGTTTCCAATTCTTCGTTCCAAAATTTATTCCCCTGCATAATTGTTTTCCTCCTGATATTGTTTTTCAATTTTAAAACGCCCTTGTCGTTTCATATAAAGCTCTAAATCCTGCGGGCGGGAAGGCTCTCGGTTCAGTTTCCATTCACCGTTTTCGTATTCCCGAAGCGACCATGCGCCGACATCCACCGCTTCTCTGGCGATATCAACCGTCTCATCCGTTTTAAATCCCCATCCTACTGGACAAGGAGCAAGCACATGAATATATTTTGTGCCGGTAATACCCGCCGCTTTTTCGATTTTGCGGATATAGTCTTCTAAGTAGCCGATACTGGCGCTGGCGGCATAATCCACTCCATTAGCGGCAACGATTGCCAGCATATCCTTTTTGTGACGGCGGCTGCCTTTATACGGTGTAGTCGTGGTTTTAGCTCCATATGGCGTTAAACCGCTTTTCTGAATGCCGGTGTTCATGTAGGCTTCATTGTCATAGCAAATATAAAGGATGTTGTCGCCCCGGTCAATCGCACCCGAAAGCGCTTGCAACCCGATGTCTGCGGTGCCGCCGTCCCCGGCGAAGCCGACAACCTGAAAGTCATCTATACCTCGCTGCCGCAAACCGGCTTCAATCCCTGTCATAACGGAAGCGGTCGCCGCAAAGGGAGTAATAAACGCGTTATTAGTGAAGGCCAGTTGCGGAAAATTAAATCCCACGGCGCTCATACACCCCGCGGGTAGTACGGACACCGCCCGTTCACCCAAGACCTTCAGCGCGATACGCACTGCCAAGCTGCCGCCGCAGCCCGCACAAGCTTTGTGTCCGAAGAAAAATTCGCGCTTATCCAAATCACGTGCACTCATAGCCATTTCACCCCCGATTCTCCTGCCTGAAGACTTTCAAAAATACCGGCTATCTGTGCAGCTGAGATGTCAGCGCCGCCTAAGCCCCCGATTACATTTAGCTTTGCCGGTACAATCGAACGGACATTGGTGAAAACCGTACCCGCACCGCCAAAGCTGATATCTTTTTCTAAAACAGCAACCGACTTCGCGGACGATAACACTTTTCGAATCGCCTCGTCCGGAAACGGTCGCAAATATCGTAGCCGGAGTACCCCCGCCTTTACGCCGCTTTCTCTCAGAGAGTCGGCAACTTGACGGCACAGCCCCGAAACGCTGCCTAATGTCACTAATACATATTCCGCGTCGTCGCACCGATAGGCGTCAACCCCGCCGGAATAGCGGCGGCCAAAGACTGCATGAAACGTATTTTCTGCCCGGTCAATCACATTCCACGCATGAAGCATGGCTTCGTGATGTGCCTTGTGAAAAGACGCGTTCCACTCGGGTCCCGCTGTAAAGCCGAAACTGCGCGGGTTTTCAAAGTCGATCTGATTCTCTCCCGGATCATAATCCGGCAGAATTTTGTCAATCTGTTCCTTGGTTGGCACATCCACAACCTCATAGGTGTGTGTGAGATGAAACCCGTCCAGATTCACCATGAATGGCACACGCACGGCTGTGTCCTCCGCAATGCGAAATGCCATTAAGGTTAAATCCAGCACCTCTTGCGCGTTCTCGGCATAAGCCTGTATCCAGCCGCTGTCCAGCAAACTCAGGCTGTCGCGTTGGTCGCCGTATATGTTCCAGGGAAGTGCCAGACTTCGGTTGGCGTTTATCATCACGATTGGGAAACGCCCGCCTGCCGCATAGGTTAAAACCTCGGCCATATATAAAAGGCCCTGGCTACTGGTTGCGGTGAAAGTGCGCACACCCGCCAAGCTTGCTCCCATTGCGGCGCTAAGCGCTGAATGCTCGCTTTCCACATGAATAAACTCAGCGTCTAGACTTCCGTCCTCTACAAATTCGGCCAGCCGTTCGACCACGGTNNGTCTGCGGCGTAATGGGATAGGCGGAAATCACTTGTGGGCGCGCCAGTCGTACAGCCGCCGCTGCCGCATCGTTACCGCTGATAAAACTACGCATAATCCGCCTCCTTTTGCATGGTAATCGCGCCGCGTTTGCACATTTTAGCGCAAATGCCGCAGCCTTTACAGAAATTATAGTCTAAACAAAGTTCCGGGGAAATCGTACCGTCCGGGCAATATAGATAACACTGCCCGCAATGCACACAGAGGTTCATGTTAATGACCGGGCGTACACTGCGCCAGCCCCCGTTGGGTGAAACCAGATATCCGCCTTCAAACGCGGTTAGTTCAGGTGCCTTGTTCGGCAATGATTTTAACGGCATACTTGTTCCTTTCCCAGAGCTTTTCCGGCATCACCTGTTGAATAGCCTGCTCCAAATATGTTATTTCAATTCCGAGTTCGACTGCCAATTTGCCAAGCAAAATGGTATTAGCCGTCGGAAGTCCAAGCTGCTCGGCCAATGCCTGCACATCGGCCGGAGGGTTGATTAAATCTATCGTGAAGTCCGGTGCGGTAATTTCACTACGGTCAACCACAGGTTTATCATCCAGTTTTGTAAAAGCCCGTACCGGGGCGCCGCGCCGTTCCGGACCGAAAGAAGGAAAAGCCAGCGCGTAGCCGCCGCGCAGAACCCAAGCGGCACCGAGAAGCCGGGCGGCAGTAAAAGCGCCCTGTCCGCCCCGCCCTTTCCATAAAACTTCTATCATCACAATCCTCCTACTGTTTTTTATCAAGCAATTTAGCGGCAATGTCGCCGATTAGTTGAACGCCCTGCACTAGAAGAATCAGCAATACAACGCATATAAGCATCACATCGGTCTGGTAACGCTGATAGCCGTACCGTATGGCAAGGTCGCCGATACCGCCGCCGCCCACTGTTCCTGCCATTGCCGAGAAACCAATGAGCGATACCGCCGTTACCGTGATATTCTTCACAAGGGAAGGCAGCGCTTCGGGTAGTAAAATCTGAAAGATGACCGACCATTTTGAAGCGCCGGTTGAAATCGCGGCTTCTATGACGCCTTGATTCACATCTGAAAACGACACGTCGGCGAGCCGCGCAAAAAAAGCTATGGAGGCAATCGACAGCGGAATTACTACAGCCGTTGGTCCGATTGTTGTATGTACGATAGCTTTGGAAAGCGGAATTAGCAATACCAGTAAAATAAGAAACGGGATTGAGCGCACGATATTGATAATCACGCCTGCTGTTTGGTTTACGATTCGGTTCCTGACAAACAGCCGACTGCTTGTCGCGTATAGCAAAAGCCCAATCGCACCGCCGATGATGACAGCGGCCAGCAGAGAAACACCGGACATCAGCGCCGTTTCTTTAAACGCCTTAACCAAGGCTTCCTTTAAATCAAATCCTGCCATGCTCTATCACCTCAACTTCCTTGACGACTTCTTTTAAATAATCAAGCGCCCGCCGAACAGCGTCTGTTTCTCCCACGGGATTTACATACAGAACGCCCAGTGGTTTCTCCTCGATATATTCGATACGCCCGACCAAAATGTTAAACTGTACCCCAAAACGTACCGTTGCATCGGATATGACCGGCGTATTGGCTTTAGAGCCGCGAAAGGTCAGTTTGACCAGCAGTCCTTCCGCGTTTTTAAGTACCTCCGGCGGCAGGTCGTGTCCCAGCGTGTATCCAATCAACTGTTTTGTATAGCTGTTTTTCGGTTTCGTAAACAAATCATAAACACCGCCGATTTCCACCAGCTTGCCGCCGTCCATGACAGCGCAGCGGTTGCAAATGCCTTTTATGACTTCAAGTTCATGCGTAATGATGACTACGGTAATGCCTAATTTTTTGCTCAAGGTTTGAATCAGGTTCAGGATGGAAACGGTGGTTTCCGCATCAAGCGCTGAGGTTGCCTCGTCGCAGAGCAGGATCTTTGCGCCGCCGATGAGCGCTCTGGCAATGGCAACACGCTGCTTTTGTCCGCCGGACAGCTTGCTTGGATAAACATCGGCTTTTTCTGAAATTCCGACAAGACCGAGATATTTACGAACCATTTCATCGGTTTCCTGTCGGCTTTTTCCGGCTGCTCGCAGCACAAAAGCGATGTTCTGATAGACCGTCAGATTATCCGCCAAATTAAAATGCTGAAAAATCATGCCGATATTCCGGCGATGCTCCCTAAGCTGCTTACCGCGCACTTTGGTGACGTTCTTGCCGTCGACCAATACCTGCCCGCTTGTCACGCCTTGCAGCAGATTGATGGTTCGGAGCAAGGTGCTTTTCCCTGCACCGCTTGACCCGGCAATGCCGAATATCTCGCCCGCTTCAATACGGAACGAGACGTCATGCACGGCAGCCAATGTGCCTTTTTTCTGTTTGAAATCAACAGAGATATTTTGAAATTCAATCATTGTTTATCACCCGCTTTATTGAGATACAGGCGGCGCGCAAACGCCGCCTGTATTCGATCAATTTTAATTATTGTAATCTTTCGGTTTGAAGAAAGAAGAATACTGCTTTGACGCATCGTCAATTACGCTTCTGAATGCATCCGAATGCACGGTGGAAACAATGTCTTTCGTAAACTGAGCGTCTTTATTCTCTGTGCGCACTGCGATGACGTTTACATAGCCTTCCTGCAATTCTTCGTTGTACAGCGCGTCAGATAAATTAAGTCCCGCACTGAGGGCATAGTTGCCGTTAATTACCGCCAAATCCACGCTTTCCAAGCTGCGGGGAAGCTGCGGCGCTTCAATCTCTACAAACGTGAGGTTTTTCGGATTTTCAGACAAGGTATTCTGTGTTGCCTCGGCAGGATCAACCGACGGGTCTATTTTCACCAGTCCGGTTTGCTCCAGCACCCGGATAGCACGTGCCAAATTGGTAGCGTCGTTAGGAATGGCAACCTTTGCACCGCTTGGAACATCGTCTATGGAATTAATGTTGTTCGCAAAGATACCCATACCCGCCGTTGGAATCTCGGTGACATATACGAGGTCAAGATTGTGTTCCTGTTTGAAATTCTCTAAGTAAACCGAATGCTGGAAAATGTTGACGTTAATTTCGCCCTCGGCCAACGCTTTGTTCGGCTGTACATAGTCTGAAAACTGAACATATTCCACGGTGTAGCCCTTTTCTTTAAGCGTTGGTTCAATTGCCTCCTTAAACATATCCTCATAGGGACCGGCGCACACGCCGACTTTAATGGTAACGCTGTCTTTTTGGGAAGAGCAGCCGGTCAATACAGAGAAAAAGAGCGTGAGGCTCAAAGCCAAAGACAGAATTTTTACTAATTTATTTATTTTCATGATAATCCCCTTTCACTTTTAGATTTTTACGTTGGAGCGGCCGCGCTCCGAGCGGATATAACATCGCATGAATCCGGTCCTCTCGGAACGCATCATACACATTCGTCCGTTTCTAAAGTTTTTCCGCAGCATTTTAAATATGATAGAATACATGGGACTCCTCCTTAAAGCTAATTAATCATATATTACATATGTTTATAGTAAGTATATTAACATAAATTCTATCCGCTGTCTAATTCTAAATATCTATTGATTGTTATAGATAAAATCTATAACCAAAGGGTACTAGGTTCCCAAATGGGTTCTTATAACGTTATCCGTCTGCGTGTAAATACCGTTTTATTTCGTCGATATAGACTTTTGCAATTTCGCTCAAAACGCCGTGTTTCTTTTGTATATAGCCGATTTCCATTATGCCGGTTTGGTTTTCCTCGTCCGATTCAAAGGGGATGGCGGCGTAATCATCGCCGTTGAGTTCGTTGCAAATAATGCCGGAGCAGAGGGTATAGCCATTCAAACCAACCATCAAATTCAGCATGGTCGCCCGGTCACAGGCTTTTATGATTTGGGAATAGCGGTTTTCGCTCAGTATTTCCTCCGCAAAATAGAAGGAGCTTTTTTCGCCCTGCTCGAAGGAAAGACAGGGGTAATCATGCAGCTGCTCAAAGCGTATAGATTTTTTATGCGCCAGCGGATGTCCTTTCCATAAATATACATGGGCGCCGCAATCTATTAGGTGATGAAACACAAGCTCATTTTCATGGAGCATATTCCCAATAATTTTACGGTTGAAACTACTGAGATACAAAATGCCAATCTCACTTCGGAGCGTACCGACATCGCGAATCACATCATAGGTTTTGGTTTCCCTTATTGCAAATTCGTAATTTTTCGTATCAAAGCGTCCCACCGTTTCCACAAAGGCCTTGACCGCAAAAGAATAATGCTGTGTGGAGACGCCAAATTTTCGTTTTATGTCGCCCGATTCGCCGTACTTTGTACGGAGCAATTCATATTGCTGATACACCTGCCGCGCATATGTCAAAAATTCCTCCCCTTCATTGGTGACAGTGACGCCCTTGCCGGTACGCAGAAATATTTGAATCCCCGCGTCGCGTTCCAGCTCTTTGACCGCGCTGGTCAGAGAGGGCTGCGAAATAATTAACTTTTCCGCTGCTTTATTCATAGAACCTGTTTCGGCTACTGTAAGCGCATAATACATTTGCTGTAAGGTCATACATACGTCTCCTTTTCCGTTTATAATTCACATATGTTTAGTATGCATTGTATCACGAAACCCCTTGGTCTGTCAATTTACAGAGGAGGTGCTTTTCTTTTTCCCATAAGGTTATTTTAAAAACCACTTGAATACATAGTAAACATATGTTATTATAAGGTGTGTAAAGCGAAGGGAGTGAAAATCTATGAAAGTATCAACAAAAGGGAGATATGCACTGCGAATGCTACTTGATTTGGCAGAGCATAAAGATGAAGGTTTTGTCTCTTTAAAAGAAATTGCCGAAAGGCAAAGCATATCAAAGCAATATCTTGAGCAAATCGTTTCCCTATTGAATACATCAAATATTTTACGGGCGAACCGCGGGAAGCAGGGCGGCTATATGCTGGTAAAAGCGCCGTCGCAGATTACGGTCGGTCAGGTTCTTCGTATCACTGAGGGCAGCCTTGCGCCGGTAGCCTGCCTTGATGATGAAGTCAACCAATGCGATCGTGCTGATTTTTGCAAGATGCTCCCTGTGTGGAAAGGATTGAATAAGGTCATCTCAGATTATCTTGACGGCATCAATTTGCAAACTATCATGGAGCAGTATCAGGAACAAGGCTCGGATAGCTATGTGATTTGAATAGGAGAGCGTGTATGAAAATCGTTGAATCAAAGAAAGCACCGGTTGCCATAGGGCCGTATTCTCAGGCTGTTTCCTTGAACGGCTTCGTGTACACATCGGGACAAATCCCTCTTATGCCGGAAATAGGCGAGCTTGTGAGTGGTGGCGTCAAAGAGCAGGCGGAGCAGGTCATCCAAAACTTGAAAGCGGTATTGACCGCTGCGGGCAGTGACCTTGCCCATGTGGTTAAAACAACTTGCTTTTTAACAGATATGCGGGACTTTGGCATGTTTAACGAGGTATATGCCAAACATTTCACCGGCAAACCGGCTCGTTCCTGCGTAGCGGTGCTTGCCCTGCCTAAAGGCGCGTTAGTGGAGATAGAAGCGGTCGCGGAAATTATATAGTAGATTGCGAAAAGGAAGTTTCGGAGCATATTCGGAACTTCCTTTTTTGACCTTATTTACATTGTTTTAAGCATCTCGGTAATTACATCTATGTTCTTTTGCGCCGCGCTCTTTGCAAATACAGTAAAGTCAATAAAGTCATCTTTATCAATATTATCCGAAATTGAACGCAGCAACGCAAACGGCACACCAATTCTATAACAAACTTGTGCTATCGCGCCGCCCTCCATTTCACAGGTCAGAGCGTCAAACTTGGCGGCAAGCTGGTGTCGCGCTTCCTTGCCGCTTATAAACTGATCTCCTGTGGCGACTGTGCCTGAAAAGATAGTTTCTTCCTTAATGATATGTTGTGCGGAATCAAGCAAAATCTGCGTTGCGGCGTTATCGCAGGGAAAGCGGATAATAAGTTCATCGCCGACCTCTACAGCTCCCGAAGGGTTTCCGGCAGCAACGATATCGAAATCATGCTGTATAACATCCGTGCCGATCACAAGATCACCGATACCTATCCCGTTTTTCAGCGCACCGGCCACACCAGTGTTTACTATGAGCGATGGAGAAAATTCATTCATCATAATGGCGGCGCTCATCGCGGCGTTTACCTTGCCTACTCCACAGATGCAGGTTACGCAGTTTTTCCCGGCAAGGATTCCCTGAACGTATGGAATTCCAGAGATACGCTTTTCCGTTTTTTCTTCCATAAGAGCGTTAAACCCTTCAATTTCTATTTCTAACGCACCGATAATTCCTATCATGCTACATCCTCTTAACCTTTCTAAGCCTGTGTTTTATCAGCCAAATAACTTCCCGTAATCGGCAAGTATAGATTCAAACCGAACGCCCATGCGCGGGCCTGTGCCGTCTGCCGCTGTCAGTCGGATAGCCGCGCAGGTGTAATCGACTGAGATTCTTGTTGCGTCAGCTAGGTTTCGTCCGCGCAGTAGCGCACCCAACAGAAAAGAACCAAAAACATCGCCCGTTCCGTGATACATACCATCGATGCGTTTATCCATTATATAATCAATTTGTCCGGTTTTCGTGTCATAGCAGGCAGCTCCAAGATCATCGCTCCCGAAATATACGCCGGTCAGCACCACCTGCTTCACGCCTAATCCCGCCAGTGCGTAAAGAAGGTCGTTTACATCTTTTTCTGTCATGGGTCCGTCCTTATAATCTTGTTCTAACATAAAGGCGGCTTCGGTGCGGTTTGGAATAACGATGTCGGCGTGTCCGCAGCGTTTTGCCATACCCTTGACATGATCCATCGTAAAAAGGCTGTATAGCTTGCCGTGATCTGCCATGACTGGATCGACCATAATCAGAGTTTCAGGTGTCCTAAACATTTTAAAAATATCTTGTACAATGTCGATTTGGCTGAGCGATCCCAAGTACCCGCTGTAAAAAGCGTCAAAGCTGATATTCTCCTTTTTCCAGTGATCGGCTATGGGGCGCATATCATCGGTGAGATCGCGGAAGGTAAATCCTTCAAATCCTCCCGTATGCGTGGAAAGCACGGCTGTGGGCATGACCGAGCATTCCACCCCTGCGGCAGAGATAATAGGCAAAGCTACCGTAAGAGAGCATTTCCCAACTCCCGATATATCGTGTATGGCCCCGACTCTTTTTAATTGTTTCATTTTCTGTAACTCCTTTATTGATTTTGATTGATAGTTTCGTTCATACTGCCCGTGCGGTATCCCAACAGGTCTAACGCGACATAAGCGAATCCAATTTGCTTGAATGTGGTATAAATCTTTTCACGCAGGGCTAGAGTGTTTAGCAACCGGAAGCCGTCTGGATCGGTTTCGATACGGGCTAAATTCCCATGATAGCGAACTCTGACTTGCTGGAAGCCCATATCCAAAAGAAATTGTTCCGCCTGGTCAATCATGGACAGCCGTTCAGCGGTGATGCTCTCCCCGTATGGAAAACGGGACGACAGGCAAGCGAAGGACTGTTTGTTCCATGTGGACAATCCTATCTCTTTAGAAAGCTTCCGGATTTCCTGTTTGCTCAGCCCCGCAAAGCGCAAAGGACTTTTAACGTCCTGCTCCCGCATGGCAATCAGCCCCGGACGGTAATCTCCATTGTCGTCTATATTGGAGCCTTCCACCACATTTTTGATACCCTGTTTACGCGCCACCGTCCATATCTTTGTAAACAGTTCATTTTTACACAAATAACATCGGTTCAGAGGATTTTGCGAAAACCCCTCAATGTCCAATTCTTCCGAATCGCAGATGAAGTGGCATATCCCTTCTTTTTTACAGAAGTCCGCATCCTCCTTCAACTCCCGTTCGGGAAAAGAACAGGAGCGAGCGGTCACAGCGATGACACGGCTGCCTAAAACCTCACGCGCCGTTTTAAGTAAAAAGGTTGAATCCACCCCGCCCGAAAAAGCGATGGCGACACTATCAAGCTCACACAAATATTGTTTTAACCGTTTATATTTTTCCTCAGTCGTCATCTTGATTATCCCCCTTATCTTCTTACATATAACCCGTCAAGTCTTTGACCACTTCTCCCGCGATGATCAGTCCAACAATCGAAGGAACAAAAGCGTTACTACCTGGAATCTGTCGCCTATGCGTGCATTTGCGTACCGTTCCGGGCGGACATACACAACCGGTTTTACAGTTTGTCAGCATATCCTCCTTGGGCGTGATAGGCGGTTCCTTCGAATACACGACTTTTAATTTTGGAATGGCATGTTTACGAAGCTCATGCCGCATAACCTTCGCAAGAGGACAACCTGAAGTGGTGTAAATATCAGCCACTTCAAAAGCGGTTGCGTCGACCTTATTTCCTGCGCCCATGGAACTGATGATTGGAACGCTGCACTCATTGGCCTTGCGTGCAAGCTCGATCTTCCCGGAGACTGTATCAATGGCATCAATAATGTAGTCATATTGTGACAAGTCAATCTGCGCAGATGTGTCAGGTACATAAAACATTTTATATGTATTGACTGTCGCTTCCGGATTGATTTCTATTATGCGTTCCATGGCGATGTCCACTTTGTGCTTTCCGACTGTTTTTCTTGTGGCGTGTATCTGACGGTTGATGTTGGTTAGGCATACCTTGTCATCATCAAACAGATCCAATTTGCCGACGCCGCTCCGGGCCAATGCTTCCACAGCGTAGCCGCCGACACCGCCAATACCGAAGACAGCCACTTTAGCATCATACAGCGTTGTCATACCGTCCTTACCAAATATTAATTGAGATCTTGAAAATGGACTGATCATTTGTGCCTCTGCTCCTTTAGCTATAGCGCGCCCAATTCTATCATCTTGTCGATACACACTCTCGCATCGGCTATGGTTGATTCATCCAATGCAATTTCTTCGCCGCCCCTGCCGTTTACGCAGTTCAAAACATCAATCAGAGTGGTGATTTTCATATTGGGACACAATAATTTTTGTGATAGGCAGTAAAATCTCTTATCAGGGCAACGGTATTGCAAGTGTTCCGCGATACTCATTTCCGTTCCGATGATGAAATCCCGATCTTCCGAATTCACAGCATAATCCATGATAGCAGAGGTCGAACCAACAAAATCGGCAAGGCTGACAACCTCCGGAACACACTCGGGGTGAACAAGTAATTTCGCACCGGGATGAAGTTCTTTCGCTTTTTTTACATTGGCGGTGGTTACCACGGCATGAATCGGACAGCCGCCGTGTAACAGTTTAATGTTTTTATTTGGTAGCTGTGATGCGACATACGCGCCCAAATTGCAGTCGGGCAGGAACAGGATGTTGTTATTCGTTATCTTATCGACTATCTTCACAGCGGAGGAGGATGTGACGCACACATCACAAACCGTCTTCAGGTCGGCAGTGGTATTAATATAAGCAACGACGGTGTAATCCGGATATTGTTTTTTTACTGTTCCGATCAGTTCTTTATCCATCTGCTCCGCCATTGGGCATCCAGCAGACGGGTTGACCAGCAGCACAGTCTTATCCGGCGCAAGAATTTTTACCGTTTCGGCCATGAAGCGAACGCCGCACATGATAACGGTTTTTTGACTGACTTTGCTTGCCGCAACGCTCAGCTGAAACGAATCACCTGTGAAATCAGCGATTTCGATGATCTCCTGCGCCTGATAGCTGTGCGCCAGTATACAGATGTCCCGTTCACTTTTTATGCTTCGTATCGTTTCCTGTGTTTCATGAATGATCATATCTTGACGCCCCCAATGGCGAATTTTAAACTACCGACAGCCTGCTCCAGCGTTTTTCTTGGGCAGGCGATATTCATACGCATAAATCCCGATCCGCTTTTTCCGAAGGTCACTCCCTTATGCAGTTTGAGCCTTGCCTTTTTAATGAAAAAGCTGTTTAATTCGGCGTCACTTAGCATAAGCTTGCGGCAATCCAGCCACATTAAATAGGTTCCCTCCGGCTGGATCAGTTCTATAATGCCGTCCGTTTCTGCCAGCGATTTTTGCAGATAAGCGATATTCCCTTCTAAATAAGCTATCAACTCATCCCGCCAATCTTGCCCATACATATAGGCCGTCTTTGTCGCGGCCAGTCCCGCAGTATTCAATAACAGATAACCTGTTTTACGATATTCCTTCAAAAATACTGACCGCAACTTCGTGTTAGATATAAAGATATTGGCTGTCTGCAAACCCGCCAGATTAAAGGTTTTCATAGGTGAGGTGCAGGTGATCGTTATATTGGCAAGCGCAGATGACACATCCGCAAAAACCGTGTGGCGGTGACCGCTGAAAACAAAATCAGAATGGATTTCATCAGATATCACATATGCGCCGTGTTTCAGGCAGATTTCACCTATGCGAGACAGCTCATTCTTTGTCCATACTCTTCCAACCGGATTGTGTGGAGAGCAGAGGACAAAAAGTTTTATATGGTTCTTCTTGATTTTTTCTTCAAAATCCTCAAAGTCAATTTTGTATTTCCTGCCATCAAAACGCAGTTCATTGACGATGATTCTGCGATTATTACTGCATATGATTTCCATAAACGGATAATAAACCGGCTGTTGTATCAATACGGAATCACCTTCGTCTGTTAAAGCCCTTATCGCGGCGGCAATTGAGAAGATCACGCCGGGTGTTCGGATATTCCACGCAGGCTTTGCTTCCCAGCCAAAATTTCGCCTGTACCATTCGCAAACAGCAAGATCGTAGCTTTCATCGGGGTCAGTGTATCCGAATATCCCATGCTGTGTGACAGCCAAAAGTGCTTCGGTCACCTGCTCCGGTGCTTTGAAATCCATATCCGCAACCCACATTGGGATTACACCGGATTCACCCGAACGCAAGGTGTGTTTCACCGAACCGGTATGTTCACGGTCAATGATTTTATCAAAAACAGACAGCATGATGTTTCTCCCTTTTCTCTCAATAACATATCATACACATATGTTTTATAAGATTATCACGTTTTGCCCAAAAAGTCAATGCAAAAATTCAAGCGGGAAATTTAAGTGAAGAAAGAATTTTAAAAAAGGGACTTGACATTTGAGAAACAACTGCATATAATACTTAGTAAACATGTATGTGTTATATGGTTAGCGTGGAGGTTATGCTTTAATGCGAAAGTTAAAACGGTATTATTTAAACGGAGGATTGTACCGATGTTGTCGGTAAGCAGCGCAATACAACAAAACATAAACCTATATAAGGAGCGAGTTCATTATGAAAACATATCAAAAAATCACCGATTTGATTGGCGGAACGCCTTTACTGGAGTTGTCTAATTATGAAAAGGCGCTGGGACTATCATCAACAATTCTTGGCAAACTGGAATACTTTAATCCGGCTGGAAGCGTCAAGGACCGTATCGCCAAAGCGATGATCGAGGACGCCGAAGCAAAGGGTCTGTTAAAACCCGATTCTGTCATTATTGAGCCGACCAGCGGCAACACCGGCATTGGCTTGGCCTCTATCGCGGCGGCTAAAAAATACCGGATTATCTTGACCATGCCGGAAACCATGAGCGTCGAGCGCCGGAACCTGCTTAAAGCCTATGGAGCAGAGCTGGTACTGACAGAAGGTGCAAAAGGCATGAAGGGCGCTATCGCGAAAGCTGAGGAGCTTGCGGCGGGAATTTCGGGCAGCTTTATCCCAAGCCAGTTCACCAATCAGGCAAACCCAGCCGTACATAGGGCGACTACCGGCCCTGAAATATGGGGTGATACCGACGGCAAGGTGGACATCTTTATTTCCGGTATCGGAACCGGAGGCACCATTTCAGGCGCGGGCGGTTATCTTAAAGAGAAAAACCCGAATATTAAAATCATCGCGGTTGAGCCTTCCGCGTCGCCCGTGTTGTCCGAAGGGACACCCGGCCCGCACAAGATTCAGGGTATCGGAGCCGGTTTTGTACCGGATACGCTGGATACCAAGATTTATGATGAAATCATTACAGTAACCAACGAAGACGCCTTTGAAACCGGGCGGGAATTTGCAAAAGCAGAGGGCGTTTTGGTGGGGATTTCCTCCGGCGCTGCTGTTTGGGCGGCGCTTCAGGTTGCGAAACGTCCGGAGAATGCCGGAAAAACAATTGTTGTTATCCTGCCGGATACGGGTGAGAGGTATCTCTCTACGCCCATGTTTACAGAAAATTAACGGAGGCTTTTTATGAATCATACCGGTATATCAGGCTATCATGTCAATCAAATCAGCGCGTGTTGTTCTTGTAGGAACAGCACTGCCTGCTGTTGCCATGCGTTGCCTGATGATTCGCCGGGTGTATCTCAAAGCTGAACAAAATAACCGAAACTATTTTGTATAAGCGGGAATTGCGAATCTCTGCTAAATGCTCCGGAACCGGGCATTGGCGGTCGCAGTTCCCGCTTTTGTATTGAAAGGAAAGAGGTTTATGCCAATAAAAAACGGGTATTCAACAGCGGAGATATGCGCCTTCTCCAGAGCGTATCATTCCAATGTCAGCCGCGGCAAAGTGTTTGACGATTACCTTGCTTATGACCTAATGGGAAAAGAAAATTACGATGAGCTTTACGGATATATCGCGGAGAATGAAATATTTCGCATCGCTTCAGATAAAACATCAAACACCGCCGAATTCATCAATAATTTGATAACGCCAATCACCCTGCCGCGGATTGGCTTTACCGAAAATAAATTGAAGGCGTTTGCGGCAGAGTACGGTTCGTGCCAATATGTAATATGCGGCGCAGGGTATGACACCTTTTCGTTCCGCAACAACAACCCGAAAATTGAGATTTTTGAGGTTGACCATCCGAATATGCAAATATTCAAAAAACAGCGCATAGCGTATTTACAATGGAATGTTCCCCGCAACGTACATTTTGTCGCGGTGGATTTCGAAAAGGATGATTTTGTCAGCACTCTGCTTGGCGAAGGCTTTGACCCAAACAAAAAAACCTTTTTCAGCATATTGGGCGTCGCCTATTATCTGACGCTGCCGGTTTTTGCAAAGACCGTTTCATATATCTCACAGGTTGCTTCTCCCGGCAGTATGCTGGTTTTTGATTATCCCGATGAAACTCTCCGTCATAAGTCGTCGGTAAGCGGTATCTGCAAACTGGCAGCAATGACGGAAAAACTGGGAGAAATTATGCGCGGCGGATATTATGTTGATGATTTATGCGAAGCTTTGCGCTCGGAAAGCTTCAGGTTAGAAAGCCATTTGGCTCCATCAGATATCGGGGCGTGTTTTTTCGCAGGAAGACCGGATACTCTCCAAGCCATGAGCAATATTTATTTGGTTTCCGCTGTGAAAAAAGAAGACACGCACTATACAATATAACCATTGCAAAGAAAGGGATTTTTTATGAGCGAATACATTTTTACATCTGAATCAGTTACAGAGGGACATCCCGATAAGGTTTGCGACCTCATATCGGACGCTGTTCTCGACGCCTACCTCGCAGAAGACCCGGCAGCCCGTGTGGCCTGCGAGATTAGCGTTAAAAACAATACGGTTATACTGCTTGGCGAAATATCCGGAGCCGCAAATGTTGATATCGAACAGGTGGTTAGAAATACGGTTAGACATATTGGTTATGACCGAAACGAATTGGGATTTAACGCAGATACGGCGGATATTATTTTTCGACTTGATGCGCAATCACCCGATATTGCCGCCGGCGTTGACCGCGCGTTGGAAAGCAGAAACACCTCGGTAACCGAAATCGGCGCCGGAGATCAGGGTATGGTTTTCGGTTTTGCGGTAAATGAAACGAAAGAGTTGATGCCTCTTCCCATTTCATTGGCTCACAGGCTGTCAAAGCGTCTGACCGAAGTCCGCAAAAATCAAATACTGCCTTATCTGCGTCCCGATGGAAAAACACAGGTTTCAGTACGCTATCAGGACGATGTTCCCGTAAGCGTTGATGTTGTGCTGGTTTCCGCACAGCACGAACCGGATGTTGTTCAGGATACTATTCGCAAGGATATTATCGAACATGTGGTACGCCCGGTCGTTCCTGCCGAGTTACTGCGGGAAGACACCCTTATTCTTATTAATCCCACGGGACGGTTTGTTATTGGTGGGCCTGCCGGAGACAGCGGTCTGACAGGACGGAAAATTATTGTAGATACATACGGCGGCTATTCCCGACACGGCGGGGGCGCTTTTTCGGGAAAAGACCCTACAAAGGTAGACCGGTCGGCGGCATACGCGGCGCGTTATGTAGCTAAAAACATTGTAGCCGCCAAGCTTGCCCGAAAATGTGAAGTGCAGCTTGCCTATGCCATTGGCGTCGCGGCTCCTGTTTCCGTATATGTCAATACCTTCGGAACCGGAGAGGTTTCCGAACAAGAGCTTGTGGACGCGATAAAAAGCATTTTTGATTTGCGCCCCGGCGGTATTATAGAATCGCTCAGCTTGCGTCGCCCAATCTATAAAAGCCTTGCGGCATACGGACATATCGGACGGGAAGACCTTGATGTCCGATGGGAAAGCCGAGACGCTACCGATAAACTATTGGCATACTTCGGCAGGAAGGAGTTGCAGGCATGAACCGAATCGCGAGCTTTTCAGTCAACCATGACCTTTTAGAAAAGGGTGTCTATATTTCCAGAATCGACGGCGACATTGTCACCTACGACATCCGGATGAAGGCGCCAAACAAGGGCGATTATCTAAACAACGGCGAAATGCACACCTTTGAGCATCTGTTTGCTACCTATGCCCGTAATACGGATTTTTCCGACAGCGTGATTTATGTGGGGCCTATGGGCTGCCGTACCGGCTTTTATTTTTTGGTTCGTGAGCAAATATCCCACGCGCAAGCGCTTTCCATTATACAGGATTCTTTGGAGTTTATTATCCATTTTACCGGAGAGATTCCGGGGAGCAAACGGGAAGAATGCGGCAACTATCTTGAGCATGACTTGACCGGCGCCAAGGAAACGGCACGTGATATGCGGGGCATACTGTCTGGCTGGAATGAAGAAAAAATGAAATACGCAGCGGAGGAACAGTAAATGGGAAATTATAATCGAAAATCACAAAACAACGGTTCGGTTTCTTACAATAGCATTGAATCCGCCCTAATCCACGGCGGTATTTACGGGGACGAAAAGACAGGCGCGGTAAATACGCCGATTTATCAGACGTCGACCTATATGCAGGAAAGCCTCGGCAAGCATAAGGGCTATGAGTATTCGCGGACGGGGAATCCGACGCGGGACGCGCTGGAGACTTTGATTGCCGAACTGGAAAGCGGCACGGCGGGTTTCGCCTTTGCTTCCGGCATGGCTGCTATCGCGGCGCTACTCAGCCTTTTTAAAACCGGCGATACGCTCATCATTTCGAGCAATGTCTATGGCGGTACATTTCGTATTTTAGACAAGGTATTCAGCCATTTCGGGATTCATTACCTCATTGAGGACACCGCCGACCTAGACACGCTGGAAACTAAAATCACAGCGGATGTTAAAGCCGTCCTTGTCGAAAGTCCCGCAAACCCGCTGCTGACTATCACCGACCTTGCGGGGGTTGCCCGGCTTGCCAAAAAGCACGGAATAATTTCTATCGTAGATAACACCTTTATGACGCCATATTTACAGCGCCCCATTGAACTTGGTATAGATATCGTCGTCCACAGCGCAACCAAATATCTTGGAGGCCACAGCGATTTAATTGCCGGATTGGTTGTCGTAAACAGCAACGAGCTTGCCGACCGGCTACATTTCATCCAAAACGCGACAGGCGGTGTCTTGCAGCCGTTCGATTCGTTTCTGCTGATTCGCAGCATGAAAACCCTCTGTGTTCGCATGGCTCGCCATGTGGAAAATGCCATAGCGGTTGCGGGTTTTCTGAAATCGCATGAGAGCGTCAAGCAGGTATATTATCCGGGGCTGCCAGACAGTCAGGGGTATGATGTCAATCAGCGTCAGGCGAAAAACGGCGGGGCTATGATTTCTTTTGAACTGACAGATGGGCATGATATCCGAACCTTTTTTAGTGAACTGCGCCTCATTGCACTGGCGGAAAGTTTGGGCGGTGTGGAATCCCTTGTTTGCCATCCGGCCAGCATGACCCACGCTTCCATACCAAAAGAAATCAGGGAAAAGGTCGGCATTACAGACAGTCTGATACGCTTATCCGTGGGGATTGAAAATATTGACGATATCATGAATGATCTTAAAAATGCCCTTCAAAACAGCGGGAGGAACAGCAAATGAACTACTACAATTCCATGCAAGCGCTGATTGGAAACACACCCTTAATTAAATTAAACGCTATAGATATTCCGCCAGGGATCAATGTGTTCGCCAAGCTGGAGCTGTATAATCCGTCCGGCAGCGTCAAAGACCGTATCGGCAAATATATGGTGGAGGAGGCGGAGCGGGAAGGGATATTGAAACCCGGCGGTGCCATTATTGAGGCTACTGCCGGTAATACTGGCCTCGGCATCGCCTTTGCCGCTTTAGGGCGCGGATACCGTATTATATTTGTGGTTCCGACCAAGTTTTCGGCAGAAAAACAAACGCTTCTACGTTCTTTGGGAGCGGAGGTAATCAATACGCCTTTGGAAGACGGTATGCTCGGCGCTTCGAAAAAAGCGGAGGAACTAAGAGCTGAAATACCGGGTGCGATTACGCTAGATCAATTTAAAAACATGACCAATCCATTGGCTCACTATGAACAAACCGGCCCGGAGATTTACGCCGGACTGGACGGCAACATTGATTATGTTGTCGCCGGGGCAGGCAGCGGCGGTACGTTTTCGGGGGTGCTAAAATACATGAAAGAACAAAATCCCGCTATTCAGGGTGTGCTGGCAGACCCGATCGGCTCCACGATGGGCGGCGGCGAACACGCGAATTATGAGATTGAAGGCATCGGCAACGATTTTATCGCCGATACGATGGATATGTCGCTGGTTGACCAAGTGGTGAAAATCACGGATCAGGAGGCTTTTGACATGACCCGCCTACTGGCGAAAAGAGAAGGCATTTTTGCAGGATCATCATCCGGGGCGGCAATGGCGGCGGTGCAAAAGTTGGCGGCCGCCATCAAAAGAGGAAACATCGTTACAATATTTCCGGATCGCGGCGACCGCTATTTCAGCAAAGGGCTGTATTTTTAGGAGAGACTCCCGCACTTTTTTGTTGTGCGGGAGTTCACTATGCTATCCTGTCAGTTTACCGTATCTGAGATTCCGATGTCTTTTTATCAGAGGCCGGACGACAAGCGCAATAACGCATCTGATAATCACCACGATGAGCTGCGAAAAAGAAGCGCAAAAACTCCTCCCTCTGTTTCGCCATCATGCTCAATACATAGGCGTCCCGTATCCTCGAATATTTTCGCTGTCCAGCCTATAACTGCGTCTTGCACAGGAGTTGCTTGTATTGCCCTCAATTGTGTGGACGACTTCGCCCTCTACATACTCAACGATTCCGACATGGTCAGCTCCTACATTTGCATGATCCCAATCGAAAAAGATAATATCGCCGGGGGCAGGGACATAGCCGGCTTCCTGCCACAAACCGCGCTCCTTGAACCACGGCATACCCTGACTGGTGCAGGCCGCAAACTTCGGGACAATTCCCGCTTCAATATACCCGCACTCGTTGGCGCACCACGATACAAAGCAAGCGCACCATTCCACGCGGCCCTCAAAACCGTACCAGATCCAATAGGGTTCGCCGTTTACGTTGCCGAGCTGGGATATGGCAACCGCCACAATATCACCGCTTCCGTTATGGATTCCGTAGAGAACCGCGCTCCACAGGTCGGCGTATTCCTCCGACAGCAGTTCGGTAAGCTGTGCTTGCTGCTCTGCCGTAAACCCGTATTGCTCCGCCATCTCTGCGGCAGTTTTGTGGGAAACGGTGATATACAGAATGGTCTTGGTGACGGTAGTTTCGGTGGATATAAAATCCTCATCGCCGTCCCCCTCGACAGTCACCTCAATGACCTCTTTGGTTTCCGTGCGGTGAGAAAGTGTATTCATATCCCAAAAGGCGGAGCGCAAAAGCTCTTTTTTGTCCTCGTCCATCGTCGCCACATCCTGCGCGTTTGCGGGGTCAGTGTTGACCTTGACGGCGTAAACAGCCAGTATCTCTTTCCACTCGGCGCGTGAACCGGACATCTGCACATCGTCATGGGAATTGCCGTCGCGGATCTCCTTGATTTTATCGGCGTACTCTTGATTGATTTCCTGTATTGCCATCGGCATGGTGTAACCATTGCCGGCATCTTCACCGGAGAAGAAAATCCCGAAAATAGAGCCGACAAGCAGGCCGATCATGCAGATGATGAGGATAATCACCACGGCAACCCATCCTCCCGCCGCAATCGCAGCAATCAGGGCTTTCAGCGCGGCAATAATCGCCTTGATTGTGGCAATGGTCACCTTAACAGCGGCTTTCGCCGTTTGTACCGCCGCCTTTGCCGCGACTTTAGACGCATGAGCCGCCATTTTTGCCGCTTTCGCCGCGGCCTGCGCCGATCTCTGCGTAGCTTTGGCGGTCTGCTGTGCGGTTTTGACGGTAACCCTTGCGGTGCGCTCGGCAGTCTTAATACCTTTCTGCGCCGTTCTTGCCGTGCCTTTGACGGTCTTGGAAGCGGTTTTTATGGTCTTTTCCGTACCATGAGCCGCCTGCTTGATGGTTTTGCCCGATTTATCCATCGTCTTGATGGTCTTATCCGCCGCCTGACGGGTGCGGGAAGCAGTACGCCGTGCCGTATCTTTTGCCCGCTTTACCATTTCTTTTTTCGGCTGGTCGCATACAGGCTTTTTCACAGCGTTTTTGATGTTACCTGCCTGTCGTCGTACCTCCTGCACATTCTGTTTCGCCTTGTCAACATTTTCGGAAGCCTTTTTAACCGGATTTTTCCGCAATCCCTGCGCCGCGCGTTCCGCCGTATCTTTCGCGCCGCCTGTCACATGATCGGAAGCGTATTCGGACGGAGAGCTATACCCGGCGTCCTGAGTCTGTCCGACCTGCCTGTCTGCGGATTCCACTGCGTCCTTGGATTTGAGAAAGGCGTTTTTCATGTGGGTTCCAATATCGGCGGCGCGGTCAAACGTCTTGATGTCCTTTAACGTGTCACGGGTCTTGATTTTACCCATCCGGCGCACCCCCTTTCGTCGTCACAAACTGCGTATCGCTCGTTTTGCCCTTGTGGGCAAAAGCTCTCTCACTCCGTTGCTCCTCCTTTCCCCACACGACAGGTCGCGCGGGGACCCCGGTTACCTTCCTCGCCACAACCACAAGACGGTTATCCTGCCGCGAATATTCACAGGTGGAAAGGCTGATCAGCTTATCGCCGTATACCGCCGTCACGCCCGTATCATAAAAAGAAAGCGCCGTACACCGGCGCACATACTCGTCAAACGCCGCTTCATCGGCGGCGCCTATAAACTCGTTGTATTGAAAATCGGCGGGGCTTACCTTGAAAACGGCGATAATCTCATACGTCCCGGAACCCGCGCGGGTGTCAAAATTGATTATCGGATGCTCACGGTAAAAGGCTTCGTCCTTATAGCTCTCCAGCGCACCAAACATCTTTCCGCTTTGCATGTGGTGGGAGAATATCGTGATGTTGTCGCTCTGCGGGTCGATGGAACAGTCCTCGGCGGCATAGGGAACGCCGTAATCGCTGTATTGCTTTTCAAAATTGCGCTTGAGGTAAAAGTCCGGCCTGTCTGGGGTCTGCATAACGGGATAGTCAATGGTCGTACCGTCAATCTTGATCCAGCCTATCATGTCGGGGTTTTGCTCAAACAACACGCCGTATTGGTCGTATACCGTCCATTCCGGAGTAGTGGGCGGCGGTTCGCCGGGAGTCTCCGGTATGGGTATTGACGGCGGTTCTTCGATTTGTCCGGTCAGTCCGTCAAACTGTTCTGCGGTTTCCTGCTCGGCGGCAAAGTACCGCCAAACCTGATAGCCGGAAAACAGCAGTGCGACGGTCAGAATCACCGCCAATATGATAAAAAGTGGTTTCTTCATGCTCCACCTCCATTTACATATATAAATGGAAACAGGCAAGCCGTTTCATCTGCGGCCTGCCTGTCATCCTTTTGGTAAAAATCAGCTCATCATCGTCTCTTTGGGTTTTGTTGACATCAAGCGATACAGCTCGGTTGAACGGTTAAATTCGTTTTTGAACGGCACAATGGCGCTGCCGATACGAATAAGACCGCTGCCCTCTTTGGCATTGGTTATATACGACATTTGCTCATTCGAGATGTTCAGCAACTTCGCCAGCTTGTCGCGGTCTGAAGCCGCCTGATTGTGCATGACGATAAATTCACTGTTGGAAAGCATGGTGCTTGCTAAAACGGAATCCAGCAGATACTCCACATTTTGCGTAATACCCGTGGGATAACCGTTTCTCTTGCGGAACCGCCGCCACGCGGAATTGAAGAAATTCCCGCTATGCTCATTCTCAAAAACGACATGAAACTCATCGAGAATTACATGCGTCCGCTTGCCCCTGCGCCCATTATCGGTGACGCGGTTAATCATAGCGTCAGTGATAACCAGCAGTCCCATCGTTTTAAGCTGCGAACCCAAATCCATGATGTTGTAGTTAACAATGCGGTTGTTCACGTCCACATTCGTCTTGTGCGCAAAGGCGTTCAGGCTGCCGTTGGTGAACAGCTCCATTTTGAGCGCCAATTGCTTGGCTTCCGGCTCTAACTGCTCCAAAAGTTCTTCACGCAGCACAACCAGTGTGGGCAGCTTGCCACCGCCCTGATAGTTTTCGTAAACATTTCTGACACAGCGGTCAATGATGGATTTTTCTTCGGGCAGCAGGCCGTTTTTATCGAGTTGTTCAAAGAGCGAACACACAAACTGGCTCTTGTCGATCACCGGATCGCTGCCCTCGCCGTAGCCGTCCACCATATCAAGCGCGTTGATGTGATCGTCACTTCCCGGTGCGATTCGGATAACCTCGCCGCCCAGCGCCTTGATAAGTGCGGAAAACTCATTTTCCGGGTCACATACTAAAATATCATCGTCCGGGAACATCAGCGCAATCATTGCCAGCTCCATTTTTGCGCCAAACGATTTACCAGAACCGGGGACGCCCAGCCGAAATGCCGAGTAGTTGAGCAGGTGTTCTTTCAGGCACATAATGAGATTGTTGCTTATAGCATTTTGACCGTAATAGATACCGCCCCTGTCCATTACCTCCTGCACCTTAAAGGGCATAAGAACGGCAAGGCTTTCGGTGGTAAGGGTACGGATAGCCTGTATTTTGGTGTGGCCGAACGGCAGCACAGTGTTCAGCCCGTCAAGCTGCTGGAATGTCAGGGGGCTGAGCTGGCAGAGGTTTTTCCGTGCTGTAGACAGCAGAGATTCGGTGTCCGCGTCAAGCTGTTCCTTTGTATCGGCGGTATGCACGATGGTCACTGTGGCAAAAATCATGCGCTGGTCGCGGCTTGTGATGTCGTCCAAAAACTCGCGGCTTTCCTTGCGCTGCTGCTCCAAATCATACGGCACGATGGCGCTGAAATTGTTGTTGCTGTTTTGCCTGCGCTGCCAGTTCGTTATATTTGTCTCGACACCTAATACGCGCTTTTCCACCTCGCGCACCGCTTCATCCATCGTTACAGGACGGATGTCGATAGAAAGCGTCATGTTCTGGTTGAGTTCGGTCAGCTCCGTAATCATCGTATCTTTGATATAGGAAGCGTATTCCTTTAAAAACAGCGCGCGCCCGAACCGTTCACCCACCTTGAAATAGCCCTTGTCAAACTCCATGCTGTCAGGGCATATATAATCCTTGAACGAATGGCCGCGCCGCATAGCCGCGCTCATATCGAAATGGAAGTTGCTTTCCTCACCAGGGCGGTAGAAGTCATGGAAGATTTTCAGCCGTTCGTTTACGTCCAGCTCCACACATTTGGAACCAAGCTGTGAGAAGTGGGACACCAAATCTGCACCCAGCGGGTAAAATACGCCCGCGCTTCATCAATGTTCTTCTTGCACACGCTGACTGTAACCATTTTATCAAGCACAATGGCGTTGCTTTCCGTGACTTTTTTGAGCAGCATGGCATTGAGTTCCCTGCGGTATTTATCCAGACCGTCATTTGCCATCGGGATTAAAATGTTCGCTTCATAGTCGGCTTTAGAAAGACGCCGCGCCCGGATGGTGAGCTTTGCCGTCGCGCCGGAATCGAGGGAGTTGAGCAACTCCGAGTAGTCGAGAAACATTTTCTCTTTGTCCTCGCGGCTGGCGACGGCGTAGTTGATGTCGGTGAATTTGAAGGTTTTGCTGTACTTATTTTCACCGAACATACCGCCCCTGCGGACAAGAAAAATCCCGTCCTCGTAAATCGAATGGACGGGAAGAACATCCTGTACGCCTTTTGGGAGCTTAACTCGCTCTCGGTTTTCCTTTATCCAAAATTTAAGGGTTTTAAGCACGTTTTTTCGCCTCCTTTTTGGTGGTATTAGTAGCCGAATGAACCGCTTCGTAATAGAGATTGGTCGGCTTGAAGATTAATCGCTTCGGCATGAGAAATTCAGATTTGAACCATGTCCAAACAAATTGCTCCGCTGTCATACCGTGGTAGGTGATAAATCCCATCGCGCCGAACGGAGCCGCGCCAAGGACGCATATCCAAGAAACGGTTTCCGTTCCGAGCTGCCCGCGCAGGCCGAAGAAGATACCCACGGCGACGCCGACCGCCAGCACGGAAAATATGCATTGCCGCAAACTCAAACCGAAAAACATACTCTCGGTGTAGTTGCGGATTTCTTTATTGATTTTTACCTCCAATTTAATTCCTCCAATCTTATTGCAAACCAAGCATTTCACGGACTAATCTATCGGCCATCTTCACCGCACCAACCAACACAAGCATGTTAAAGATGAGTTCGCCCACATAGCTCCACACCTGTGTGACCGCTGCCGCGTCCGCGTTGACGGCAGGCGGTGCGGATGCGAACAGGCTGAAAATGATACAGGCCAGCACCACGATAGCGCCCTCCAGACAGACCGCCGCGTAGGATTTGACAAAGGATTTTCCCATGCTGCTGGACGGCTCTCCCGCGAAAGCGGATAGAGGGACGGGGGCGATAGCCGTGTACATATACAGCTTCATGAAACGGCCATAAACCGACATAATCACAATAAAGCTGAGTACCGTGATGAACAAACCGCCCAAGAGCGTGACCGCCCACAGGGGGATAGATTCAAAGAATCCCGTGTTGTTGATAGCGTCCTTGATACTTTCCGGCAGCACAGTATTTTCCGCGCCGGAGAATCCCGCCGCCGTCATGATCCGGGCAATCAATCCCTGTACGATAGAGAACAGCGCCAGCATCAACTCCAAGCCATGCGTGACCGCCGCCTTAGCCAAAGCAAAGCGCACGAACATCTTAACCGCCACTTCGGGGCGCTTGATTTCGGTAAAGCTGCCGCAGGTCTTGACAACGCCGACGACAAAAAACAGCACCAAAAGTCCAAGTCCTACGGCCTGCACCGCGTCGTGGATATTCAAAATGACGTTCCATATCCCGCCGCCTTTGAAAGTTTCGGGCGACTGTGTGAGAAGCTGGAATATCTCGGCCATTTTTTGATTCCATGTGTTCAGAGCATTTTCCAAGTTTTCAATGATCCAATTCAAAAGTAACCACCACCTTTCTAAAAGATTGCGGGGCAGACTGTCTAAACAATCTGCCCCGCCGTTGCCGTGTGGTCATCGGCTCTGTTCACGCCCTGCGGGTTCGCGGATAACGCCGTATTTGTCATCCACGAAATAGCGTCCGGCGAATGGGTTAAATATGGCGTGGCATTTCACGCCGTTATAGTCCGCCAGATAATCGTTATCCCCAAGGCGTTTGATAATCGTCGCTTCAGCAAGGACATTCTGTTCGCCCTGTTTTAATGAGTGGATATAACACTCGCACTTGTCGATATACTCCTGCATGGCAATCAACCTCCCGTAATCAGGTTCAAAATTTCCTTGGCAAAGGTGATAATGATCCCACCGGCCAAGGTGAGGAAGCCGTTCGCGCGTTGTGACGGATCGTGGGATTTGAGAGATAACCCCACCTGAACGATTCCAAAGCCGAGCAAAATCAGTCCGATTGCCCGTATCAAACCGAAGATAAAATCGGAAAGATTGTTTACGACATTCACGGGATCACCCGCCGCTGCAAACGCGGGAGTGGCAAAGCTCATCATAATCGCGGCGATAAGCACCGCACAGGTGTAGAAACGAAAGCCTTTTTTTACGCCGCCCGTCATGGAAAGTTTTCGTGTGGGTTTGTTGTTTTTCTTCTTCATGGAATAAGTCCTCCTATTGATTAAATAGATTTTCTAAATCTTCTTCGGACAGCAGTTCATAATCCGCGTCCGCAGCTTCAAGCTCCGGCAGCTCCGCCGGGTCAATGTCCCCGTCAAAGACGAGGGTGGCAATGGAACCGATTACCTCACCATGCATGAACCGTCCGGCTTTTCCGTCAGCCGTGCCGCCTACGTTCGGATGACGCAGGAGGTCGTATTTTTCGTCGAGGATGGGTCTTTCTCCCCGTATGAACAGCAGGGCAAGACGGTTGTCCAGCATACGCATTTCATCCGGGGTGAGAAGCTCCCGCCCGCTGATTTGAAAGTTCGTGCTGTAATTGCCGTTTCGCCCTGTGGATTTTCCGTAAGTGTTGGTGTCCAGTGTCTCCTTGCCAAGATAGGCTTCGGAAATCAGCTTGTGGGTCGAGGTTTCGTTTCCTCCGAGATAGAGAAAAGAATCATGAGGTAAGCAAAACGGANNCTGCGCCATATTTTGCAGGATAATGGATACTGATACCCCGCGTGAACGCATGACGGACAGTATCTTGTCAAAATCGTCCGGCAGGCTCACATTTGCAAATTCGTCCATCAAAAAATGAACGGGGACGGGCAGCGAACCGCCGTGCTTGTGGTCAGCGCTGTAAAAAAGCTGCTGAAATAATTGAGTGTAGAGGATTGAAACAAGGAAATTAAACGAGCTGTCATTGTCGGGTATGATGATAAACAGCGCCGTCTTTTTTTCGCCTATGCTTTCCAAGTCCAGTTCATCGGTGACGGTCAGGGCGGCAAGCGATTCAAGATTGAATTTTTCCAGCCTTGCCGCCAGCGTTATTTGAATGGACTTTAACGTCTTTGCGCTGCCGCTGCGATAATCCTTGTAATACTTCACGGCGATGTGATCGGGATTTCGCATTTCCAGCCGGTCGTACAGCTCGTCAAGCGGCGATTGGTAACTATCATCATCCTCACGCACTTCTCCGGCGCGCAACATTTCCATCACCATCGGGAAATTCTGTTCGTCAGGCGGCGCTTCGTACTTGAGGTAGAACATCAGCGCAAGCAGGAGCATGGATGCGGCGGTATCCCAAAAGGGATCTTGGGTTTGTGCGCCCTTCGGGGTCGTGCTTTTGAAAAGGTTAGTGACAAGCCGCTGCACATCGTTGTCCTCGTGGAGATACACGAACGGGTTATAACAATGGCTGCGCCACATGTTGATAAGGTCAAGCACCTTGACCTCCATGCCGCTCTGTTTCAGCAAATGCCCCGTGTCGCGGGCGATTTCCCCCTTTGGATCTAAAATCACCGTGCTGATGTTGGCACTGCAATTCATGACATTGGGTTTTGCGTAAAACCTCGTTTTGCCCGCACCGGAACCGCCGCACACAAGGACGTTCAAATTGCGCCTGTGCTTATGCGCGTCAAAGCCGATACGGACGTTTTTGGTTAAAATCCGGTTTTCGGAAAATCGTTTGTCCGCATACTTGCGGTTGACGGCGGCGGCCTCGCCCCATTTGGCGCTGCCGTGTTCCTCACGGGGGCGGGTATTGCGGCGCGTGGAGAAATATATCCCGATTCCCATTCCATAGGCAGCAATAAAAATGAGGACAGTTTTTAAGCTGTCCCCGCACCACGTTATTTTTAGTGGATTGTTCAGCGCTGCCGTCAGGTTGCTGAGAATGTCGGGCAGACCTCCCGCCACGGCCGGGGCGGCTAAGAGCGCCGCCCACACCACCGGGATTAACCCGAATGCCGATAAGATGAGAGTTTGTTTTGGGTTATCTCGCTTCATCCCGCACCCTCACTTTTTTCTGCGGGGCGTGGAGGACTTTCAAAAGCAAATCATCCACAAAATCGGTAGGTTTCTGATTTTCAAGCTCCTTGTTACGAAGCTCGTTCAGAGCGGATATGACCGCACCTTCCTCATAGGGGTCAAGCTCAAGGATTACTTTTTCCTCTTTCATTGTCCATCACCTCGCATCGTTATTTTTTTCCGCTTTCTGCACCGCTTCAAGCTGCCGCGCCATGCGCCCNNTTTTCGGCGGCGTCGCGAATTTGCGAAAGCTCGCCCTTGATCTCCTGTGCATCCATTCCGGTAAAAGCAGCGGACGCATTGTCAAAACTAAATTCCCGCGTGTCCGCGCCGTATTTCTTGCAGAGCATATAGGTTGCGGAATAAGCGGAAAACTCCTGTTCAGGCGACAGCTCCGGGTCGGTAGCCATTTCCGCGCAGGCCATCTCATACGCCACGGCACGGAAGGTGTTAGAAAACTCCATGCCCTTGCGGACAAGGATACTGCCGTCAGGGTCGGTCATTGCGCCCCTGTCGTCGGGCAGCTCGTCTACGCCGATGATCTTCATCGGGTATTTGGCAATGAGCGCGCCCAAAAGCTGCCGTTCGGTATAACGGGGCGGCGGGGCCGTTCTCAGCTTACGCGTGTCCACCTGTGAAATATCAAACACCTTTTTGACGTTATAGCCTGTGCCGGGGGTGTTATCCTCTTTGGTGTACTCATGGGGTTCCAGAATAGCGATAGCCGTCTGTCCCGGCCTGACGGAACAGTTCTGCCGTTTCCAGTAATCAAAATCCCCAAGGCGGGAAGCGTCGGGGTTCTGCGCGAAGGTCAGCAGGGCGTTGACCGCGCTGTAACGGTCAAGCCGGGACTGCAAGTCGAGGAAGGACTGAAACTTCCCGCCGTCAGCCGCCACGTCATATGCGGTTTCATCCGACAACTCAAACACGCCCTCGCGCTCGGCTTTTTTCTTCGCCGCGTATTCCTCTTTGGAAAGCTGTGGCGCACCCGATTCCTCAAATGGGGCATTGTTCAATAAATCATCAAAATTGTTCATTGGGTTAAGACCTCTCTTTCGATTTTTTGGATTTACCGCCGCGTGGCGGCTGCTTGTGGGTAGTGGAAGAATTGCCGCGCGGCTTGTGGGCCGACTGCCGCTCGTCCCGCATGGGCGCGTCCGCTTCTTTCTTCGCCTGCGCCGCTTTAATTTCCCGGATTTCCTCTTTCACAGACGGCTTATCATTCAAAGTACCCCTTGCGGATTTGCTTCTGCTCCCGGAGGTAGGCTCGGACGGACGGGTTTTCGCTGCCCTTGCCGTTTCGGGGTTTGTGGGTGATTCCTTTGCCGGGGTGGTTTTTGCCACGTCCGGGGTTTCCGGCGCTTTTTCCGGTGCGGCCTTGCCCTCATTCGTGCCGAGCAGATCATCAAGCAGCTTTTCTGTATCGTTCTTGTCCGGGGATTCCGGCTCCGCGCCGATTTCCTGTGACTTGTCGGCCTTGCCTTTGATGATTTCGCTCTCGATCTTCGCCTTGTCAACCTTGGCAAACTTGAAGCGTTCCACCACGCGGCTGATTTTCGGCGCATCGTCGGCCTTGACGAGAATATCGCACAAGCCGTCCGGCGTATTCTTGCGGTTGCGCAGGACGCAGTAGACGATGCCGTACTGCTTCGCACCCTGCATAAACTGCTTCAAATCGCTGTCCTTCACCGAAAAAATCTCCAGTGATTTACCGGATTTGAGCATGGAGGTCATGCGCGCCTTGCCTTTCGGCTTTAGTTTGCTGTTTTTGGATTTGAGCGCCGCCACAAGAAACATGGCAATTTCCTTTGCCGCCGTACCGGTGATTTTGGCGGCGACTTCAACACCCTCTAAACTCATGCGTACAATTTGTTCAGCGGCGTCCCCTGAATGGTTCATGTCGGATAGGCTCCTTTCTTTGAGATTTTTCCTGTTCCTCCGCCGCCCTGTGGATTTTATCCCGCATATCGGCGGAGCGTTTCTCTATATCCTCACACAGCCTCACCTCCTTTCGCAGACCGCTGATCTGGACAGTCAATTCTGATATTTGAGTTTTAACCGCTGTTAATTTGTTCTCATCCCGAATACTCCGCGCCTGATACCGCAAGGATTTGCGGTTGCTGGATAGAGATATGATTTCTTCCGTCAACCCTTCCTTATGGGCGGCAAGCTGTTCAGCGGTATCAATGCCGTGCTTCACCAGCAGGCGTGTTTCCTTTGAAATGTTTTGAATAAAGCGGATGTCCTCACGAAAGAGGAAGTAAATGCTTTTCGGATTCGGCTTCCGCTTTTTCGGCAGGACGCCCATTTTATACAGATAAGAAAAATACAGGGCGCGATACCCTGTAATCTTTCTTGCCGTATTCAATTGGCCTATGAGGTGTACCCGCTTGGATGGTTTTTCCGCAGGGATGATGCACCGTGCCGGGCGGGTGTTCGCTAATATGCGGTTACGAATGGATTCGATAGAATAATCCTCGCCAAAGTTACGGCAGAGCTTTAAGCCCCGGTCTTTGCCCGGAGGACACACGGTAATGTCCTTGCCTAATTTGATACGCCAGCCTTTTTTGTAAAGGTTATCCCAAAGCTGCCGTTCGGTCATGGATTCCAAAATCGCTTGGTCGATGTCTGCTTTGACAATGCTGCGGTAGGTGGGCTTGCCCTCTTTTTCAGCTTGCCACTCGCCGTACTGCTTGGACTGACCGCGCTTCGGCTCCTCAATCACTGACAGACCATAATCCCGGCACAGCTTGTCCGATTCCTGCTGCATAAGCCAGTAGTCACGCTCGGAACGGTAATACTTTCGCCCGTCTGCCATCGACACATTATTCAGCACAAAATGGTTGTGAAGATGATTGGATTTGTCGAGGTGGGTTGCCACGACTACCTGATAGCGGTCGCCCCAAAGACGCTCCGCCAGCTTGACGCCAATTTCGTGCGCCATTTCCGGGGCAGCCTCACCGGGAGCGAAAGACTGATAACCGTGGTAGGCGACAACACTATCCGTCTTGCCAAAGAGCGCTTTAACCGCCATCATCTCCTGACGGGCTATGGGAACGCGGCAGTTGACGCCTGTAACAAACCGCTGCATGATTTCTACATTTTCATCATGGGTTCGTTCCACGGTCTTTTTCGTCTGCACGGCATAGTAGATCACGTCCGAAAGTCCCTGCGTCTGCTCATCCGTCATGCTGTTTTTTTCAAAGTAAGCGGGGTTCTCGGTTTTGTCGGGATTCTCCACATACACAACCACCTTGCCAAGCCAACCCTTAACCGCCCATATTGATGTGGTCGCCACCGCGTCACAGCACCCCTCGCTTATCGTTTTTGCTTTGCGAAGCAAAAGACTCACCGCTGCGGGGCTGTTCCTCCCCCCACAAAGCCTGCGGACTTTGCGGAGACCCCGTTATTTTCCTCGGCAGCATGACGGCGTTGGTGATTTTTAATAAGGCTCTGTCCAAAGCCTTGACCACTTCGTCATATCGGGCAGCATCTACGACATTCAGCACATGGACCTTCTGTGCAATCTGATTGAGGTTACCGCCTATCCGCCGAAGCTCATTCATCATAGAAAAGTAGTCGGGCGGCGGCATATCGGCGGGGACGACGCCCTCAATCAAATGCCGGATATATACTTCCTGCGATACGCCCGACCGCTTGACCAGCTTCTTTAGGCGTTGATGTTCATCCTTATTAAAACGGACAATTACTTGAATATTTCGATTTCTCACAAACTCACCCTTTCTATAATTGATGGGGTTTTAGGGGCAAACTTGCCCCTAACAAGTTGTGTCGGGACAGCCTGTGGCTATCCCGACACGTTGCTTGCTGGTATAGTGCATTCAAAAAGCTCGACATTCCGAGGCTCACCATCCGAAAAAGAAAACGGTCAGCGTTCCCGGTCATTCCGTGACGGAACAGTAAAGGTCACGCCCGTAAAATGCGCGGCATCGAGAACATATTCGCTGTCCTTCCAGTTGCGCTCGACGATCTCCCGTGCCTGCGCCGCGTTGTCGGCTTCCACCGTCACGATCATTTCGAGGGTTTCTCTGATTCTAACTTTATACTCTTTCATCTGGCTTCGCTCCTTTCCTTGCTCTGCGCCCGTGATAATCCCAAACGGTCGCAGAGATAATCGTTATAATCCTTGCCGGATGGCGGCGGCTTGTCGCTGATCTCATAGCTGCCCGGCAGCACCGCCCGGATGCTCTGAACCGCTGCCCGTCCTGTTTCGTCGTTGTCAAACCGTAGAACGATGTTTCGAATATACGGGTTGTTTTCCAGAAACCGCTCCAGCGCGGCAGGGACGGCGGTTTCCTCCGCGTTATCCTTTGGGCGGTACACGCCGGAGAGCGATAACAGGTTATCCTGCCGCCAGTCTTTCCCGTACAGACTAAGCAGAGTAGCGTAGGATAACAGGTCTATGGGACTTTCAAACAGGTGCAGGGTAGTGCTGTCCGATGCTGCCGGAATACCGAACGAGTAATGCTTGTCGCTTCCGGCGGCTTCGCCCATGAATCCCTCGCCGCGTATAGCAGCATACCGGGGGTTATCGTTTTCATCCATGCCGACAAATACGGCGTTTTGGTGCGGATAGCTCTCTAAAAGTAGTCCGGTTTTCATGCAGAAAACAATAATATCGCGGTCAATCCCACGCCCTAAAAGATACTGATGACTGGCTGAATAGCTGGCGTGGGGCATAACAAACGCCTGTGGCTTTTTCTGTTTCGGCTTGGACGAAAAAACGGGTGGCGTTACTGCCGTCCGTCCTGTGATTTGTTCCACCGCGTCGATGAAGCTCATGTCGTTTACTTTTATGAGGTAGTCGAGCGCCGATCTGCCGCCGATTCCCCGGCTGTGCCACATCCATTTTCCGTTGCTGATTTTTAAGCTGTCGTGGGTGCGGGTGCAATAGACGTTGCCGGAAAAATGAACAAGCTCCTGCGGCTCGTAGTTTTGGAGGTAGGTCAGCAAATCCATTTTCTTAGCTTCCTGTATCACCTCCGGGGCAATATATGGCATATAGAAACACCTCCTTCTGAAATGAAATAAGCCGCCCGGTTTGAAGCCGGACGGCTATGTATGCTGATTATATGAATAATGGGAATGTAGGAAATGCTTTTGCTATTCCTTGAAAGTCATTATTTCTTCAAGGCGGCTGTTCCCTTCGGGATAAGCTGTTTTAAGAGCATTTATCAGCCAATCTTTACTTTCGCGCGACAGAGCAGGCGCATTAGAATAAAAGTCAATTCGGTTTTTATCTCTATGATATTCAGAATTTATATATACCGGATTGCATATAAAAAGCAGTATAATCTCTGGTGCTAAATATGGCACACTGTTATTGTACAGCATAGCTTTATCAAGCGCTCTCATTATGCGTTTCTCTTTATCGCAAACGAAATTTCTGTCCTGTCGCAGATTAAATACAACTTCAATAAAATCAAATTCCAACTGTTCATTATTAAGAATTTCGTAATCAAAGCAATTATCTTCACCTTGTTTTGGCTTAATCTTTATGAATGAGCATTCAGGTTTAATCACCCAGACACTACTAAGCATTGTAAGCTTTTCGTCGTTAGCGTTAAGTATCGACCGCAAATAACTATCAGCGTTCTTGTTATCAATCCACTCTACCTTATGCTCAAAAACATTCCAACCGGCAGCAAGCATAAACTCTACAATCTTTCCCCTGTCTTCGGAGAACACTGATATATCAATATCGGAATGGGGGCGATGGATTGTTCCTGTAAATAATTCTAATGCATGTCCACCGCAGAAAGCATAGGGATATCTAAAGTCTTTCATAAAATTGAAACATTCAATTACAAGCCGATTCATAATGAAACCCCCGTGTTATCTGAATTTATATAAGCATATTCAACTTCCGAATATAGCCATAATCAAAACTTAGCAGGATCATTATACCATTATTCAATTGACAATGCAAGCGATTGTTCGTATAATATAAAGCGTAACGAGCGATTGTTCGTTGAATTAAGTGCTTATCAAGAGAGGGGCTTTATTATGGGTTGGGAAATCATGACGACTGAAAACTCGGTGCTAAAAAGTCAGCGTGAAAAGCTGGGGCTTACACAAGAGGAAGTTGCGCAAAGAGCGGGAATCAGGCTAGAACAGTACCAGCGTTACGAGAAGAATGACATTCGAATTTCGTCTTCCTCTCTACGTATCGTTCATGCGGTCTTAAAGGCGTTGGAGCTTGATACCACCGATTTTACCAAAGGAAAATATGCCACAAGATCAATCACCGAGGATGATCCCCTCTATAAATTTATCAAGGAGTTCGAAAAGATGGAGGGGGAGCATGAATAACCCGGCCATCCGAGAAGAAAAGGATGTTTTAACCGAAGCCCGGAAAAGACTAGGTCTAACACAGCAGCAGGTTGCTGACAAAGCTGGCATCGCTATGCGGCACTATCAAATGTTTGAGGGCGGCACACGCAAGCTCTCCACTTCATCTTTTCACCTTGCCTCAAAGGTTTTAAGGGCTTTGGAGCTTGATATTTCAGCGTTTGCCGATGGAAAATATACTGTGGCGGAAAACAAATGAGATTGCGGGTGGTATCCATGTCCAAAAAGAAACAGAATAAACCTCACGGTCATTATTGCCATGTATGCGGACAGCACAAGGCAAACGAAAAATTCTCCGGCAAAGGTCACGCCGCGCATATTTGCAAATCATGTTCTTCCTTGTCGCCCGCTGAGCGGGCAGCGATGATCACCGTCCGCAAGATTGAGGATATGGCATTTCGTCAATTGAACGAAGCTGAAATTAAATGGCTGCGTAAGCATTTGAACGATCCGCGCCCCGAAATCAGAGAATCGGCGCTTAGCGTACATCGTCATAAATTTCCGCATTATGAGCGCAATGCGGATAAAAAGGGCTTAATCATTCATTCTCTGGAACTGTATATCCACGCCGATGTTTGGGATGAGTATGGGGATGAGATTCCGGTTCACGCTCGGATTTTTGCAAACAGAGACGGGGCGCTACGTTTAATTGACTATTCTTTGCCGGAAAACGATCAGGAAAAAGCTGTAACCATACCCAAACACATAGCACAAAAGCTGTTAAAGGCGTTTATACACGAGTTAAATACGCCCTTTTGGGACACTGATTTAAGCGACAGCGAAGCAGGCAGCTCCGATCCCTTTCTTGATATTTTGCCGGAATATTATGATTTTGACGCTGACTTGGAGGATGAATCGGACTGCGATTCCGGCAAGGCTCCGAACGAAAAAGAGCCGGTTTGTTATCTGAAACTTGAACTAAACGCAGGGAAAATAAAGGAGATCACTTTTTATAATCAGCTTCACGAGGAACCTCAGTCCATGTTTTGGACGCTGATGGACTTCTTCAATCCGATAGAATTAGATGAGGAATAGTCTCATCTTTAACGGCAAAAGCGGCGCTGGTTTTCATGCCAACGCCGCCTTTGCTGCGCATATAATAACATTCGTTTAAATCGCACCTATCTTTTTCAGATAAGCAAAGCTGTCCGTGTGTCCGCGAAAATAGATCTGCCGCCGTTCCGCTTCCTCGGTCTGCACTTTCAGGCCGGTATACCGCACAAACGCCGCGTGTTCTTTTTCCGAAAGGCTGATTGCCCCCGCACCCTCCAGTATGCGTTCAATGACAGGGTGCGCCTGCTGTAGCTGATCGGCTTCCCGCCGCAGGGCAGCGTATTCGGTGTCGGTATGAAACAGATCGGTGGAAATATCGCTGTCGATCTCAGAAAAAGCGTCCTCAATTCGATTCACAAGATTATAATAGTCCTCTCGATTTTCGCTCATGAACAATCATCTCCTTTTTATTTCTAATATACCCACTTACAAAAACAATATCAAATGTGTGATTACCGTTCCATGCCTGCCACTCTCGGCGCGGGTTCAATGTCGCCCTCATCGGGGGCTGCGTCAAGAACCGCATCGTCCTTTTCGTCCATATTGAGCAGTGAGTTGACTTCTCGGAGCCTCGCGGATTTATCCGCATATTCCTGTTCCTGCGGAAACTGGCGTTCAACCTCGACCCGCCCTGATTTTAGCTGCGTCTGTGCGTCAACAAGGCTGTTTTCACAGTTTTGCAGGGAGGCTTCTAAACCCTCCAAAGCATTATCAAGTCGGGTGATGTTGCCGTGGATGTCCGTGCCTAATCTGACCGTATGCGACAATACGCCGGAGAGGGTCACGCGGTATTCCTTCGCATAGCTGTCAAAGGACAGAATCATGGAAAATCCGCGATATTCCCCAAGCGGCACCGGGTCGGGTGAGGTCATGGCTTTGCAGGCTTCGATAATCGCCTTGCCCGCGTCGGCTTTTTCAGCAAAAATATTCCCGCCTATTTTCATGGGCGGGAAGTGATCTTTGTCTGCCGGGTGCTTTGCCACGGTTTCCATGTCGGCCTTGTACCCGGCGATTCGCTCGGTCTGCCGCTTGATGGTCTGCGGGTATTCCTTCAAAATTTTATCCTCCAGTGCGTACCGCTGGCTCAAATGACTGGCGTGGAGCAGTTTCAGCTTATTGACGTCCATTTCAAGCTGACACTTTTCTATAATGAGCGGATTCCCAGTCGCCAGCGCCTTGATTTCCGCATAGGAAAGCGCGGTTTCGTCCACATCCTCGGCTACGCGCACAGGGGTCTTGCTGGTCATGATCTGCGCGATAAACTTCTGCTTGTTCTCTACAAGCTGATACAAATAGCTGTCAAATGTCGATTCGGTCACATAACGGAAAATCTCAACCTCCGGGTTTTTGTTGCCCTGACGGACGATTCTGCCAAGACGCTGCGCCAAATCCGATGGCCGCCAAGGGCAATCGGCGTCGTGCAAGGCGATGAGCCTGTCTTGCACGTTTGTGCCTGCGCCCATTTTTTGCGTAGAACCCATCAGGACGCGGACTTGCCCTTTACGCACCTTTGCGAAAAGCTCCTTTTTCTTGACCTCCGTATTGGCTTCGTGGATAAAGGCGATTTCCTCGGCGGGTACGCCCTTGGCAATCAGCTTATCGCGCACATCATCATAGACGTTAAAGGCGCGTTCGCCTGTTTCCTTATCTGCGGGCTTTGGCGTAGACAGGTCGGAAAAAACAAGCTGCGTCAAGCGGGTTTCCATGCTTTCTTCCCAAATGCGAAATACATTATCGGCGCAGGCGGCAACCTTGCCCTCCGGGTCGTCGGGCAGCATGGGGTTAATAAGGCGCTGGTCAAGCGCCAGTTTTCTGCCGTCGTTCGTCACCTTGAGCATATTATCGACTGTCGGATCAACATCGCCCTTGCGTATCGCTTCGGCGCGCTCGGCCAGCTCCGCAACCATATCCTGCTGAAACTGGCTCGGTTTGATGACCTCATTGTGAAAATTCGCCTTTGGTACGGGCAGCTCCAGCATATCGGCGGTTTGGATGTCGGCAACCATACGGAACATGGACATGAGTTCCGGGAGGTTATAAAACTTGGCGAACCGGGTTTTGGCACGGTAACCCGTACCCTCCGGCGCTAATTCTATTGCGGTCACCGTTTCTCCAAAGGTGGACGCCCATGCGTCAAAATGCTGTAATCCGTGGCTGACAAGCGTTCTGTACTGGAGGTAGCGTTGCATGGTATACAGTTCCACCATGCTGTTGCTGATGGGCGTCCCGGTGGCAAAAACCGTGCCGCGCCCGCCTGTGATTTCATCAAGGTACTGCGTTTTCATAAACAGGTCGCTGGATTTCTGTGCTTCCACCTGTGCGATACCGCCGACATTGCGCATTTTTGTGATTAAATAGAGGTTCTTAAAATAGTGCGCCTCGTCTATAAACAGGCGGTCACAGCCGAGTTCCTCAAAGTTCACCACATCATCCTTGCGGCTCTGGTCGTTTAGCTTGGCAAGCCGGACCTCAAGATTCTTCCTCGCTTTTTCCATTGCCTTGACGGTATAGCGTTCGCCGTTGTTTGCCTTGATTTCCGCAATACCGCCCAAAAGCTCATCAATCTGCCGTTCCAGCATCGCCCGCTGGCGCTCCACGGACATCGGGATTTTTTCAAACTGAGAATGCCCGATGATCACCGCGTCATAATCGCCGGTGGCAATACGGGCGCAAAATTTCTTGCGGTTCTTGGTTTCAAAATCCTTTTTGGTTGCCACAAGGATATTCGCACTCGGATAAAGCTGCAAAAATTCAGCCGCCCATTGCTCGGTGATGTGGTTGGGTACGACGATCAGGCTCTTGTTGCACAGTCCCAAACGCTTGGATTTCATTGCGGCGGCAACCATTTCAAAGGTCTTGCCCGCGCCCACTTCGTGCGCCAGCAGGGTGTTCCCGCCGTAAAGGATATGAGCAATCGCGTCTATTTGGTGCTTTCGCAGAACGATTTCGGGGTTCATTCCGGGGAAGGTCAGATGTGAACCGTCATACTCGCGCGGTCGGATAGAGTTGAATTTGTCGTTGTACATCCGGCAGAGCCGTTCGCGGCGCTCGGGGTCGCTCCAAATCCATTCCGCAAACTTATTCCGTATCAGCTCCTGCTTTGCCTGCGCGATGGCAGTTTCCTTTTTATTAAGAACGCGCTTTTCATCGCCCTCCGGCGTATAAACCTTATCCCACACACGCACGTCGCGCAGATTCAGCGATTCCTCAATGATTTTGTAGGCATTGATGCGCTGTGTTCCATAGGTGTTGAATGAATGGATGTTGCTCCGGTCGTAATTTTTTTCGGTGACGTTCCACTCGCCGTTGTAGTTGGTATAGCGAACCTTGACGCGGTTCCATGCGTAACGCGGGGTTTGCAAAAGCTCGTACATGAATTGCTCCACCACATCGGGCGGTATCCATGTCGCGCCCAGCCGCACGGATATTTCTGCGGCGCTCAAATCCTTCGGCAGCGCCGCTTCCAATGCCTTGACGTTGACGGCAAGAGACGGAACCGTCGCGGCGGCGGCTTTGGCCATAATCAGCTTTTCACGCACGTTGCCCGATAAATACTCATCGGCGGTTACATAGGTTTTATCCTGTGATTCCGCGCTCCCGATATTGAGGAAAATAACGCCCTCCAACTCAGAAACCAAAGCGTCAGGGGGCTTTCCTGTAAGCTCCGACATATAATCGAGGTCAACCCGCGCCTTTTCGGACATGGACACAGCCAACGCTTCGCTTGCCGTGTCCACATGGGTGACGGGAATATGCGCCTGAATCGTCCGCTTGTGGAACATATCGGCCTTGCGTTCCAGTTCGCCGTTTTCATCAATGACTTCGAGAGAACAAAGCAGACAATAGGCGCTGTCCTGCGAAAGGGCAATACTGTTGCCGCGCGAATTGATCAGGCCGTATTTGCGCGAAAAGCTGTCATACAGGCGGTTAAGCCGCGCCTGCTCCGTCTTGATGTCGCTGTCGGGGTAGCCGTTTGTCTGATAAAAAATGAGATTGCGAACGCATTCCCGCAGTTCAATGAGTCCCCTGACACGGTTCCCAGTAGTGACGGGCAGCTCAACCGGAACCATGCGGCTGTCCTGACGGTAGTAGATTTGCCCGTCCACAAGGGTGTAGCTGAAATTACGCACGTCCGGGTCGGCGGGGATAGAAGCATCTTCCTCCAGCTCATCGCCGTCGAACTCGTAGTCGGTGACCTCAGCGTGGATGTTGGTGATAGCTTCATCAAGCTGCTGTGCAAGGTCGCTGTCCGGGGAAGGTACGCAAGCAATGCTGTTTTCATTGCCATACATCCGGCTTCCGCTTGCCTTGGACATCGTACCGAGAATCATATCGGGGTGTTCGGCAAAATAGCTGTTAACGGCAATTTCCGTTTCTTCGCTGTCCGCGCCTATGCCGGGAGTCATGCCGAGGTGTACCCACTCCGGCTCAATATCCACAAGACGGTCACGCTTTTGCAGAAAGATGATGTCGGTGGTAACCTCGGTTCCGGCATTGGCCTTAAACGCGGTGTTGGGTAAACGTATCGCGCCCAAAAGGTCGGCCCTCTGTGCAATATATTTCCTCACGGCGGGGTTTTTCTTATCCATCGTCCAGCTTGAGGTCACAAAGGCGATGACACCGCCCGGTCTGACCTTATCCAGCGTCCGCGCGAAAAAATAATCGTGTATATTGAATTTATGCTTATCATACCGTTTATCCGGCACCTTGTAGTTGCCGAATGGCACGTTGCCCACAGCCAAATCAAAGAAACTGTCGGGAACATCGGTCTTTTCAAAGCCTTGTATTGCAATGCTGTTTTTCTGGTAAAGCTGGCGGGCGATTCGTCCGGTCAGGTCGTCAAGCTCCACGCCGAACATCCGGCAACCGCTCATGGATTCCGGCAGCAGGCCAAAGAAATTACCGATTCCGCAGGACGGTTCCAGCACATTCCCGGTTTTGAAACCCATATTTTCCACGGCTTTGTAGATGGCTTTGATGACCGTGGGAGAGGTGTAATGCGCGTTGAGAGTGGTTTCCCGCGCGCTTTTCCATTCCTCCGGGGATAGCAGGGCGTTCAGCTCGAGATACTCGTTTGTCCATGATGTGTTTTCTGGGTCGAACGCCTGCGATAATCCGCCCCATCCAACATACCGCGCCAAAATTTCCTGTTCCTCCGGCGTGGCAAACCTGTCTTCCAATTCAATATCCTGTAAGGTCTTGATGGCTTCGATATTGTTCTTGAATTTGGTTTTTTGACCGCCAGCGCCGAGGTCGTCATCAGTAATGCGGTAATTGTGCCGCTGTGACATTGGGATTTCTGGGTGCGGGTCAAAGCTCTGCGTCCGGCTCTGGGGTTTGGGTTGCTCCCATGCGGGGGTGAGTGATTCCGGCTGCGGGACAATAACAGGCTCTGCCTCATGCTCGCGCGGTGTAAGGTCAATAACAATGCTTTTCATGCCGCCGATAGGTTCTTTTTCGGCTGGTAAATCCCGTATTGGCTCATGCATCCGCATGAAGTCAACGGCTTCGCTTCGGAAGATGGGAAATCCTGTGCTTTTCTCAAAAGTAACATCACGTAGGCTCACCTTATCAGAATCCATATCCACCGAATCCACAACGAACAACCGGCCGTCTATCTCATAGCGGTCGCCCTTTTGCGGAGTATAGGGTTCGGGTTCTTCAACATTGTCATCGCCAACAGAGAGATATTCGCTTTCGATATAACCGGCAATATCTTTATAATCGCCGTCAAGGTCGTAGGCGTCTATTCCTGTTTCGATCAGCTCATCGGAAACAACATATCCGCGCCAATCCAGATAATCGCGGATTTGGTCTTTCAATTCCGCATTCTCGTCAATTTCCGGGGTTTGCTCTGATTCGGGCGCGTCCGTGGTTTTGAAAAGTCCGTCGTTCAGCCGATTTTCCCGCAGCTTGCGGTCAAACTCGTCACGCGGCAGTTCCTTTGTGAATAAGGGATACTGCATATCCCGCAGCACCGCATGGGTATCGTCAAAGGAATAAACCTCGTATTCGTCCGTACCGATAAATACCGTGATGCCGAGCTGAAGGTCGTATACGGCGTCCTCCGGGGGCAAATAGGCGGGCGCCTCTGGCACGCTAATCGGTGGAGTTACCTGTGATGTTTCTTTTTCGGCTGGTTTAGCGGGAGTAAACAGCGAAAATGTGCCGTTTTGATAGGCGGTCAAATCCGCGAATGCCTTTTGCATACGCTCATAGCTGCGGTCAAAGTCGGCGGTGTTATCGAGGATCGCCGCCATCTGCGTGAGAATTTCCGCGATGCGCTCCGGCTCGTCAAGCTGCGGACGGATAGCTATTATCGCTTCGCCATGCTCCGCCCCATTAGAGAACGGACGCGGCACGTCCTCCGGCTGATTATAAAAGAACGAATAAATCTCGCCTGCCAATACGCCCATTTCATATTCGGGAATAGTTTCAAGCTCACGCCGGGTCATATATTTGCCGTCCGCGATCAGCTCATCAACGCGTCTGGCAACCTTGCTCCAAGGCAAAATCACCTTGTCGTAGGGCATATGATTGTTTTCACGGCTGTACGACAAGCCTTTGCTGTCGTGCCATTCGCTAAATCCCGTCCGGCTGCTGCCGCCTGTGCCATATTCTTTTTTCAAAAAGTCGGCTTTCTCTTTAGCTGTGTGGGATTGCAAAAAGTAGGAATAAATGCGGAATTTGCCGTGTTGCACATTTCCGCCACCGCAGAGTACCCGGTCAACCTCGTCCTGCGTGATAAATCCCGGACGCGCCGTAGATACCGATTCGTCGGCGGTGAAAACAAGCGGTTCGCGCCGTAAATCGGCAAGCAGCGTTAATGCGGAATACATATGGTTTGCGGAAAAGCGGAAGCGAATCAGGTCGTTATCCTGCTCATAAGCGGCGGCAAATTCGGTCAGGCCGTCAAGAATGATTTGCCGTCGCTCCGGCTGTGCCAGCAGCTCCGCGATATGCGCGGTACTGTCTGGATGACCGCCCTTAAAGATTTCCTTATCCACAAAGGAAAACTCCACGCCATCCGCAAGATCACGCTCTAAAAGCCAAAGGTGGTCGGCAAGCGCCATGATTTCAATGCCGTCTGCTTTGTCGAGTTCGCTCTGCGGGGCATACCGCCCCATATCCAGCAGTTCACGGATTCGCCTTGCCGCCTGCTCCCATGTGATAAGAGCGGCAGCGTCGGCATTTAAAGCGGTATCGCCCACGGCGGCATGGATTCCGCTGTCATTAAACCAAACGGACACATGGTTCCCACCGAAAATGAAACCTTTGCCGCCGCTACGGTATTCCTTTTGCAAAAAAGCGGAATTTTCGGCGGCGCCGTGGTCTTTCTTAAAATAGGACACAATGCGGTGGGCACTGTTTTCTTCGTTGCCGCCGCTGGTCAGCACCTCATCTATAATCTGCTGTGAAATAGAAAAAGCGGAGGATTTTTGCTCCTCCGCTTCTCCCGTAAGGGTTAGCTGCCGATACTCGTCGGGCAGGGGTTTTATGCGTAAATCAGGTCGCTCAGTATCGTTTCCTCCGCTGAATGCCGGATGTTGTTCATCATTCCGACCCACTTCATCTGGTCGGCCGCTTTCATCTGCTCGTTCACGCCCTGCGCTGCCGCCATCTGTGATACCATCAACTCCATCCGCTCGTTCGCCGTCTGCTCGATCTCCATCAGGTGTTGGTTCAGCTTGCAGTTCGTCAGCAGGTTGGCGAATAATATCCTGCGGTGATGCTTCAGATAATTTTTTCGGAGTAATGCGTATTTGCCAAGGGTTACGGGCGGTTCCTCCGGCAGGGTTAGGTTGGGGACTTGATAATCTCCCTCCATTCGATATGTCAATGCTTCCATGTTCATGGCTCCTTTCGCTGTTTTTAATGATATTATCCCTCTGCGCGGGGACATTTTCAAATGTGCGATTCTGATTCCGTTCCTGTTTTTGCATATCATGAACGGTTACGGCGATTTCCCGCAGACAGGATTCCGCGATGTCGCTTGCCGCCATGCCAAGGGCGTTGACCGTCTGCCGGGTGTTGAAATTCGTGATATGCCGGAAATCCTCTGAATCAAGGTAGTCGGCAGGGTCAATGCCGCAGCGGGTGAGCAGTATATACGCCACGCTGTTTTGCAGGCTGGCGCGATATTCTACCTCCACGTTCAAATCATCCAATTCCTCCAATTCCTCTAAAAAGCTGTCCTCGCGGATTGCCATAAGCTCGGAGAGATAATCGGTGAGGTTGTCGTCCACGGCATTGTTCGCCGCCGAAATGAGGGCGGCGGCAAAGGTGGAGGTATCCTCCAATTCACCAAAGGAATTACCCAAGCTCTCCGTGACCTCGGCTTCATAGCGCGGGTTCATCTGCCAAATGGGAACGGGGCGGGCATTCTGTCCCGCGTGGGTGTCGGAAATATCAAAGTAGTGTTTTAAGCGGGACTGCCCGTTATACTCATCGTCAAAGACGGCGATACCCTTTGCACCCTTATTCACCCAACGCCCAAACTGACGATTCCACTTTTCGATCTCCAACACAGCCGTGGCGTCCGGACGCTGGGCGTAAATCAGGATTTGCTCGGTAAACGGCAGCTTATAGTTGCGGCAGGCGGAACGCATGAACGCCATCCACTCGCCGGGATTTTTGGTTGCGCGTTGCAGGGCGGATTCATACGCCTGCGTGATTAGCTGGTATTTTGTCATGCGGGTTCACCTACCTTTCATGTTCATTCTTTTTCGGCTGGTTGATGGGGCGGGGCCTGCCGTTTTGGTCGTAGTTCCACGGCTTGGCGGCGGGGGTGTTCCAACCGAACAAACTGCCTGCCAGCATAGCTTCTTCCTGCCCTCTGGTGATGTGGCGCATACCATTTTCATCGTCCACCTTAAATCGCACCTGATGCGGCAGTTTACCCGCGCTGTTGCAAAGCCGGTAGCCGCTTT